>NZ_BADV01000121.1:0-3873 GCF_000238895.1 Pseudoalteromonas sp. BSi20429
GCACTCAATAAAATCTATAGCGACCTGGACTTGGTGTAATTTTGTTGGTGATGGCAAAAATCGCGGAGTTATGGAGCTGGATCTAAAAGGTCATAATCTATCATTACAAGACAAACAAGTTATAGGTGCTACATACACCAATCAATTACAACGTAAAACGACACAAAACGCCCTACAAGACGCTTTTAATGAATTAGTGAGCCAATGTATCAAGCCAACACAAAAAGCCGTTGCTAATCTATCAAGTAAATCATTAAGAACAGTAAAAGTTTATTGGTCAAAAATAGAAAAGTAGGTTTTTTAGTTATCCACAATTTAAAGTTTTTTAGTCTAAAAATTGTTAATAAAAAAAGGTGCAGTATGGTGGTATCAGGTTATCCCCCGTTAGGGTGTCAAAAATAAAGCCCTTTTAGTGTTAAAAAATCCATAGCATTTTTATGGCTCAGCCTGAAAAAAAAAGTAACTTTTTCATTATCTCCATTTTATATATTTTTTTTTATGCTACATCTGAAATATACAACAAAAGGATTTAACATGAAAAAATATATATTTTTAACTATCACTCTCTTACTTACTTTTAGCCTTCAAGCAAAAAACAGTGAATCATCTTTAAAATACTGCCTTAATATTGAAAAAGCCTCCGAGGCAATAATGAAATTAAGACAAGCAGGCTATCCATTACAAAAAACAATGGAAACTCATAGGCGATTTTTTAAAGGAAATGATAGCTTTAGTTCTGACGTAATGGAAAAACTCATTTTTAAAGCTTATCAAACACCTAAATATGAATATAAAAAAGAAGAAATTATAAACGAGTTTAAAAATAAAAATTACCTTCAGTGTCTTATTCAAACACGTGAATAATCATCATTAATTTTTTAAAAAAGCCTTAAAAAAGGCTTTTTTTTTATCTTTTTTCGATATTAAATCAAAAATGATTATGTACTTAATCAAGAATGACTAAATTAATAATCAAAAATGATTATTTATATAATAATATTTGATTATTTTTTACTATTGACATTAATCTTTTTTGAGTTAATTTTAAAATATATAAAAAAAGGAAAAAAACATGTCAGAACTAAAAATATTAAAGCAAATCTTAAAGGCAGATTTAACAAAAAACGAACTAAAAACAGTGATTTTTTTATTATCAATTGACGATAAAACTATACAATTAACTAATGCAGAAATTGCAGAAAAATTAGGATTTACTGCATCAAACACAATAAGAACATTGAAAAAATTAAAATCGGTCAACGTAATCGGTGAAAGAAAAAACGGCATATTTATAAAATCAATCAACAGTTGGAAACAAACAAAAAACCAATAACAGACAAGCGAAGCGTAATTTTTTTAAAGTCATCTATTGAATAAATTGAAATCTATGTTGAGATATAAAAATAAGAACAATAAAAGTTAGATTTTACCCTTACGCATACCTTTAAAAATTAAATAAAGGACTACCAACGTGTCACTAATCTAAGTTTCAGCCGCTACGCGTCAGTAAACTTAAATTAGCGTTGGCAATTGCATTGAGCTTGAAACCTAACACAAGGGAGCAAGTAAAATGACAAAACAAAGACTTTACCATTCGCAGTTTAACCACCACGGTTGGCAATCTGGCAAAGGTAGCAAATCGAGGGCGCACAATCTAAGAGCAACTGAAGCACTGAAAAAACTTTATTCTAATTCTGTCGAATTAGAAGAAATTTGCGATCCTGATTTAATAAAAAATAATTTATTAATTATTGATAATAAAAAAGTTGACCCGCTGCATGGCGATCAACTTTTTCAATCAATAACAAAAACACTTGAACAAGAAAAAAAAGAATATTTAGAAAAAATTGAAAATGCTTATACAGATTCAAACAAAGCTGAACTGTCATCAAAAAGAGCAAAAGCAAAAGCAGCTTTAAAAAGATATGCCGCAGGTTCGGACAATGAAGAAAAAACATTTTGGAATGGCTTAATTGAAAAACTGGGCAGTCAAAAAATAGATGCTGAAAACGAAATATTAAAACTAAAAAATACGTCTGATTTAAAAATAAAACGATTTAATCAAAAGATAAAACGTATAGCTGAACTTTCAAATTATGACGATTTAATTAATGTTAAATCTCGAAATACTGAATATACAATATTTTCAAAAGAGCTACTTTATAAAATACCTGACGATACAAATTTAAAAATCAAACCTATTGATTTAGCTAATTTCACAAATCTAATGAATAAAAAATTATATCCTGATTTTCGCACAACTTACATTGTCATCCATTCTGACGAGAACCCAGACAGACCGCATGCACATTGTGAGTTTAGCGGCTTAAATCTTAAAACTGGTGAAATGGATATTCAACAACAATTATTTTTAAATCTTGAAAAACAATATAATTTAAAAAATAAAATATTTCCTTTTGAAAAAAAACATATAACGGTTTGAACAGTGAAGAAGTAAAACAATTTGGTGTACTTTATCAAGATTTTATTTATGAAGAAATGAACACATATTTATTAAAAAAAGGCTACAACTCAAAACTTGAAAAGCGAACTGAAAAAGAAAAAAACGATGATCAAAGAGATTTTTTCGAGAGCAAAAAACCTACACAAAAAAGAGAATTTACAAGAGCAAAAAAACTACAAGAACAAAACGAAAAAGCAAAAATTGAAGCAATGCAAAACATAGAAAAACAAAAAAAATTGAAGTCTGAACTTTTAGAAACTGAACGAAAAGTTGAGAAAGCATATAAAGAGTTATCAATAGTTGAAAAGTCAGTTGTTAACACTAAAGCAGCTTTGCGAGCTGCAATTGATTTTGCTAACAATGCTGAAATAAAAAGTCTTTTAGATTACAAAAAACATTTTCAATCAATAAAAAATGAAGTAATACAAGACACTGTGAAGGCTAAAAGTATAGAAATACAACCTGATGAAGTACAAGAAAAAAAAATTCGAAATGTTAGAAAAAGAAAGTTCTGAGAATTGATCAATTCAATTTTACGTGGTACAAAATTAAAAGGCTAACCACGCGAATGGTTAGCCCTTAAGTTTTAAAAAAAATCTCTCTGGCGGGAGTAGACTTTTAAAACTGAATTACATTTTTATCTTATCAAATGTTTTCAGTTTTTCAAGTCTTAATAATAAAAAAAATAAGGCTGAAAAAATGAACGGAATAAAAATAAACACTGAATTAGAACACTTTAAAAATAATTTAATGGATAAAGTCAAAGTTTCAAACAAAGATTACTATCAAATTATTAGAAGTAAGCAACATTCTTCTAGATTTTCACATATTCAATACAATCATTTGTCGGGTCAAAATTACATATGTTTAGATTGCGATATTGATGTTTTTAATGTTATTGAAGAAAAAAATATAAATCCAAACTTAGTTGTAAAAAATAAAAATAATAATCGAGCGCATTTATTTTATCGTTTATCTTCGTTTGTTGGAACTACTCCAAACGCAAGAATCAAACCTCAAAAGGCTTTGAGACTGCTAACGCATTCACTGAATAACCACCTCGGAACTGATAAGAATTTCAACGGCATTCAAGCTAAAAACCCGCTAAATAACTCTTATGATGTTTTTTCTTTTTCAAACAAACCTTATGATTTTGATGAATTATTTGAAAATATTCCAGATGCGGAAATTTACGTAAATAAGCCCAAAATCTCAATTGTTGAAGATAAAGAAATTATTAACGTTGGAACAGGTGAACGTAATATCTATTTGTTCGATACTGTCCGTTTTCAGTCTTACAAGGTGAAACATAAGCATAAGGATTTTAATAGCTTCTACGCTGAAATAGAACGCATCTACAATGATTTAAACGGTATGCTAGCCGAACCAATGGATTTTAAAGAATGTCA
>NZ_BADV01000120.1:0-146 GCF_000238895.1 Pseudoalteromonas sp. BSi20429
AACCTGCATAAATCTTTGATCAATTTAACGAATTAAATTGCACTATAACGTCGTTAAAAATTTTTTATTTAGAACAACTAGATACAAAAGTTTTTGCCTAGTTCTAGCGTAATTTTCTTAACGTTAAATAGACCCCATATATAAGC
>NZ_BADV01000119.1:0-112 GCF_000238895.1 Pseudoalteromonas sp. BSi20429
TACCGCTCCAAAGTTATTTGGATACATTTAGGCGGAATGGCAGAGTGGCCATGCACCGGATTGCAAATCCGTTTACCTCGGTTCGACTCCGGGTTCCGCCTCCATATAATTT
>NZ_BADV01000118.1:0-2493 GCF_000238895.1 Pseudoalteromonas sp. BSi20429
CGTTGCACTCCAGTTACCACTTGCATCGGTTTGTACATCAATGCTTTGAGTGGCATTCGCTGCATCTGTAAACGTAACTGTGATAGTGCTATTAGGTGCATCACTGGTACCAGTCACTGTGGGTGTGGTGTCATTGGTGAGTACTGGCGCATCCACGGTAATGCTTGGCGCGGTCGTGTCTATTGTGCCGTTACCTGTAATACCGGTGCTGTTACCTGCTGCATCGCTGATGCTGGCGGTGATCGTGTACGGCCCTTCTGCCAAGGCAGTCGGTACTTCTATAAAGAAGTTGCCATCGGCATCCACAGTGGTCGTAAAGGTTTGTGTATTGCCTTGATCGTCCACCACGGTGAAGTTAATAACGGTGCCTTCAACGGCATCGCTTGTGCCGCTAAGTGTCGGGGTGATGTCGCTACTTGAGCCTGGACTGGTAAGTACAAGTGTCGGTGCAATGGTATCTATTTCACCTGCGCCTGTGGCGGTGGCTTCGTTGCCTGCCACATCTTCAACACTCGCGCTTACGGTGTATGCACCTTCTGCAAGTGCTACCGGTACAGGAATTGACCACGTACCATTAGCAAGCACGGTGGCATTTATTGTTTGCGCTGCGCCGTTGCTGTCGGTGACAACAATGGTTACTTCACTGCCTTGCGGTGCATCGCTGGTACCTGCAATCGTTGGGGTGGTGTCGTTACCTACACCGTTGTTGGTAATAACAAGGCTCGGTGCGGTTAAGTCAATCTCACCTGTTTCTGTGGCGCTGCCAATATTGCCCAGTCCATCATCCACGGTCGCTGTTACTGTGTATTCGCCTTCGGCTAAATCAGTTGGTGCATCGACGCTCCATACACCACCCGTTACGGTCGTATCAACAGTCGTAATATTCCCTGCACTGTCTTCAAACGTTAAGCTAATGGTGGTGCCATCAGCTGCATCACTTGTCCCGCGAATTTCTGGCGTGGTGTCATTGGTGTCAACCAGTACATTAATACTGATGCTTGGCGCCGTGGTGTTGAGTGTTGCGTTTTCACTTAATGTAGTGATGTTGCCTGCACTGTCGCTTACGCTTGCTGCGATAGTGAGTGGACCATCAGTTAGCGCGTTCGGTACATCCGCTGACCAGCTGCCATCAGCTTGTACTGTCGCGGTGAACGTTTCTGTTGTGGTGCCATCACTCACGCTGATGCTAATAACAGTCCCCTCTGGCGCATTGGTACTTCCGCTGATAGTCGGGGTGCTATCGTTCGTTGCGCCCACGGTATCAAGCACAAGCGTTGGCGCGAGGCTATCAATGGTGCCCGATTGCACGGCACTATCGGTGTTACCTGCGGCATCGGTGATACTGGCTTGTACGCTGTAGCTGCCATCCGGTAATTCAGGGCTGGTTGCTTGCCAATCACCGTTTGCATCCACAGTAGCGGTGATTGGGTGCTCATCACCGTTACTGTCGGTAATAACAATGTTTATAACCGTGCCTGTAGGCTCTGTTGAGGTACCACTAATCACTGGGGTGCTGTCGTTGCCTAAACCCAGTGCATCAACGGTGATAACCGGTGTAATGGTATCCACATTACCACTGCTGTTTGCGGTACTCTCGTTGCCTGCGGCATCGGTAATGCTGGCAACAACGCTAAAGTCACCTTGTGCAAGGGCTGTCGATACTTCGATTGCCCAGTGACCATCGCTGCCTACAACAGTGCTAAGGGTTTGATTGATGCCTTCGCTATCGGTGATGGTGAGTGTAACAGTGCCACCAATTTCATTACTGGTTCCCTGAAGCTCTGGTGTTAAATCGCTGACATCGCCCACGTTTTGAATGGTGAGTAGTGGCGCTTGCGTGTCGATAGTCGTGGTATCACTCACGGTGGTTTCATTGCCGACACTGTCGCGTACACTTACTTCAATGGTGCTTTGACCTTCACTTAATGGTGTCGCTGGTGTGGCGCTCCAATCACCGTTTGCATCCACAAGGGCGGTGATAGTTTGTGGGTTGCCGTTGCTGTCGGTAACCACAATCGTCACTTGTGCACCCTCACCTGCATCGCTTGTGCCGCTTATGATTGGCGTGTTGCTGTCGCTTTGTGCTACAACATCAACAGTGAGTGTCGGTGGCGTATTATCAAAGTCGTCTGAGCTAATTGTACGGGTATTACCTGCTGCATCGGTCGCTGTTGCGATCACTGAGCCTAAGTTCAGTAATGAGATATCAATACCAGTCAGTGACCAGTTACCATTGGCGTCAGTGGTTGTGGTGTAACTTACGCCCACACCGCCGCCAACAAGTTGCTCAGTAATGGTAATTTCACTGCCAGCCGGTAAATCAGAGGTGCCGTTTAATAACACCAATGAGCCTAATAAGAAGGTAGGTGTAAATGCTAAGTCTGGCGGTGTTATATCGACTTCGCCACTGTCTGTACCTGTGCCTGTGTTGCCTGCAGCATCGGTGATGCTGGCGCTGACGCTGTAATTACCTTCCGCTAAATCGCCGCTTGG
>NZ_BADV01000117.1:0-1602 GCF_000238895.1 Pseudoalteromonas sp. BSi20429
ATAGAATTCAGATGTGAACACTTTAATTAAAAAGTGGTGGGTGATACTGGACTTGAACCAGTGACCCTCGCCTTGTAAGGGCGATGCTCTCCCAACTGAGCTAATCACCCACATCTAAACAACATTGCATTGCTGCGTTGTTGTGGGGCGCTATTATAGATAGAGTTGAAAATGTGTCAACACTTGAATGATAAAAATGTACTGAATGAAGGTTTTATAAACAATAGGATACGGTTGAAGTCTATTTTATCATCAAATTTGATATTGCAGTTCAATTAAACACCTAATAAGCTCCTAAAAGTGAGTAGGGAATCGTATTTTATTAATCTTAAATTTAGCTTCACGATACTTATTGTTTTTTTTACTGGAGTCGTTTTTATGATTATGAGCAAGATGGATTAATATTAGGGCGAGTTATTTAGTGAATAGAGCGATCCTTTAAAAATGAATTTAATCTAAACTTCCCAAAAAAAATGCTATTTTCAGCATTCTAAACTCTATTTTTGTACTTACTTTATTTTTATAAGCCAACCTAGCAAATCGTAAATACTCATACTTCACTAATAGCCTTCGGATTAAGACTAAATAGATCACATATAACTAGTGCGTGTTGACCTTTGTGGATTGAACCCAAAGGGCAGCGCATGTTTGGACTTTATGCGGCGTTATCGCCTATTCATGGGTAATAACCAAACTACATAGGCTCTGCCTTGCCTAAAAACCAAACATACTGCTGCAAATTCACCCACCAAAGATCAACACGCCCTAAAGTTTTGTACATAGCATTACGAAGCTACAATGCTCTCTAAAAAATGTTCTTCAAACAATAATCGAGTTTTTAGTACGAGTTACGCTGGTTATTAAGCAAGTAAAGGCTGCGGGTACTCTCAAATCCACATTTAAGTTTTGGTTATTATAAGCAATTGTAACTTTTAAAAGATTAAGGCGATTGGCGGGGCCTTAATTGGTCGTTTTTAGATAAGTTCAATTTGCATATAAATGTATACCTTTGCTTTGATGCAATTTTGTTGCATTAAATAGGGGAGTAGGGTGTTGTTAAGTATTCGCTGCGATATAGTGATGTTATTATAAGCAGTAGGGCTAGAAACTTATTCAAATTGTATTTTTTAGCACGCTTGATAGCCAGTTTGTTGAAAATTAAACCATTTAAATAAAGCTAGGTAAAAAACTGTTGACTTTATTTTGGGTGGTGCATAGAATGCGCCCCGCACTAAGCGATACACGATGTGTTTGTCACGACGGGTATTGATTAAGTTGGGGCCATAGCTCAGCTGGGAGAGCGCTTCGCTGGCAGTGAAGAGGTCTGCGGTTCGATCCCGCATGGCTCCACCAAAAATTAGTGTTTTGTCCTAGGGTAGCAGTTTTCTGTGTCCCCATCGTCTAGAGGCCTAGGACACCGCCCTTTCACGGCGGTAACAGGGGTTCGAATCCCCTTGGGGACGCCACTTAACTTTTATTAGTTAAAGGCGGTTTTACCGAGAAAATAGCGTCACAATTAAAGCTCGAGTCTTTACTTGTATTAAACGCAATTACCTTAAAGCTCATGATGTGAGTTAAACTTATCAACTGTCCTAGTGACAC
>NZ_BADV01000116.1:0-204 GCF_000238895.1 Pseudoalteromonas sp. BSi20429
GGTGGGTGATACTGGACTTGAACCAGTGACCCTCGCCTTGTAAGGGCGATGCTCTCCCAACTGAGCTAATCACCCAAATTACATTATTAACTATCAAGGGTGATAGTTAATGCTGGACTTTAACCAGTAATCCTCGCCATTATTTGCAAAAGGCGGTGATGCTTTCTTCTTTTGTAACTGAGCTAATCACCCAAATTACATTTT
>NZ_BADV01000115.1:0-152318 GCF_000238895.1 Pseudoalteromonas sp. BSi20429
CTTTTGGAAGATTTAAAACCGAAGTTTTATTTAACTCTCTGAGTTGTTCCTGCCTCGCTATGCATTGGCGTTTACCGTCTCAGTGGGGTCGCATTATAGGGAGCGGCGGATTTTACGCAAGCGTTATTTGCATAAAATAGTAATTAAAATTAAGCCCCAAGCAAGCACACATGATAAGCACAAGTTACCCACAAAAATCTGTTGATAACTCTTGTTTTTACATAGCTAAACCATTCTATAGCTTTTAATTAAAACCCTGAAAATACAAAAAGCACCTTATATAGGTGCTTCTCAAAAGTAATAGTTATTAGAATCTAGTATAAAATACTATATAACTTGCGACGATACTTTGCTGCGAGTGCGTCGCCATCAGGTAAAGAGGCAATAATGGCTAAAAAGCTTGGTTTCGCTTCATTGAAATTCAGATCTTTTTGCAGCACTGTAAATAGTATATCCAATGCTTCTTCTTTTCTGCCTGCTTCATTGAGTAAAATACTGAGCTCTTCTTTTAATTCTAGGTCATTTGGGTACTTTTCTACTTGTTGTTGCTTTTCTTTAATCTCTGGTGAGTCTTTTGCTTCAAGCGCAGCTTCGCATTTTGCTTTTATATTATTAAAGTAAGCATCTTGCTCTTGTACGTCTATTGTATTTATAAGCGCTTGGGCTTCATCTACCTTGTGAATTTGAATACATATGTCTGCTAGCACTAATTTGATACGTGCATTACCGCTGTCTATTTCATAAGCTTGCTTTGCATAATTAAATGCAGCATTTAAATCTGACTTTAATAACGCTTGCTTTGCTTGTTCTAACAGTAAGTCTTGTTGTGCAGGTAAATGCTTTGCTAGGGCTTCGCGTATTTGTGCTTCGCTTTGAACACCTGCAAGTAAATCTACTGGTGCAGAGTCTTTTAATAATACAAGGGTAGGCAGTGTTTGCAGACCAACTTGTTGCGCAAGTTGAGATGCGAGTGCTTGCTCTGCATCGCAATCTAGGTTTGCTACTACTATATAGCTTGCATATTCTGCCGCTACTTTATCTAAAATTGCAGCCTGTCCGATACAGTCAGGACTTTGAGGAGAGAAAAAGTTAAGCAACACCAATTTTTGTTGTGATGTTTCACCGAGTACTTGTTGAAGGTTTTGCACATTAATACTAACTATGTTGCTCATTGAATTGATTGCCATATTCATCTATTTAGGTTTTTATATGGTGGTGAACATAATAATTACAAGTCATATACCTAAATCATCCGGTATACATATTCAACAATGAGGGAAAACATGAAATTAACTTATCTAAGTGCAATACTTTTATTAGCAAGCCCATTAGTACAAGCAAATGGACTCGATTTGAATTTAAGCAAAACCATGCCAGCTATAGAAAAGTTTTACCTCGATTTACACCAATCGCCAGAGCTTTCTTATCACGAACAAAAAACGGGTAATAAAATAGCGGATAAATTAACTCAGCTGGGTTTTAAAGTAACAAGTAATGTAGGTGGCTTTGGTGTTGTCGGCATTTACAAAAACGGAAACGGTCCAACCGTGATGATCCGTACTGACACCGATGGCTTACCTATTATAGAGCAGACAGGAAAGTCCTATGCCTCAAAAGTTAAAGTAATAGACGAGCATGGTGCTAAAGTAGGTGTAATGCACGGTTGTGGCCACGATATTCACATGAGCTCTTTTATTGGTACTGCTGAGCAATTAATAGTACACAAAGATCAATGGAAAGGCACTTTGATGATGGTTGCACAGCCTGCCGAAGAAGTTGGTGGGGGTGCTAAAGCCATGTTAGGGGTAGGACTATTTAGTAAATATGAAAAACCTGATCATATAATTGCTTTGCATGTAAGTGCTAGCGTCCCCGCTGGTAAGGTATCAATGAAAAATGAATACACTATGGCAAGTGTAGATTCTGTCGATATTACAATTAAAGGTAAAGGTGGTCATGGTGCTTACCCGCATACAACTATAGACCCTGTGGTTATAGCTGCACGCACAGTACTTGCTCTGCAAACAATCACAAGCCGAGAACTTTCACCGCTAGAACCTTCGGTTATTACGGTTGGGTCTATTCATGGTGGCTCAAAACATAATGTGATTTCGGATGAAGTAAAACTACAACTCACTCTCAGAAGCTATAACCCAAATGTTAGAAGTGCTCAAATAGCAGCAATAAAACGAATCACGGCAGGTATTGCACAAAGTGCTGGCTTAAATGAATCAAACTACCCTGTAGTATATGTACATGAAGATGAATCTATTCCATCTACTTATAATAACCCTGCACAGACAGACATTGTTAGAAACTCTATTGCCAGCGCAATTGGTGATACTAATGTGCTTGAAACACAAGCTGTAATGGCGGGTGAAGACTTTGGCCTATACGGACGCACCGATGAAAATATCCCGATTACCTTATTTTGGCTAGGTGGCGTAAACCAAACACAATATGCAGATTCGATAAAAACAGGTGAAGTACTCCCTTCCCTACACTCTAGTAAATTTGCACCAGATTATAAAGTTGCCATTCCTACCGGAATAAAAGCAATGAGTAACGCTGCTGTTGCTTTATTTAATAAATAATCTGAATTCTGGACAATAAATCTATCTCAAGCAGAGTTCAGGTTAAGTAATATCGTTTAATAAAATGGCTCTGTAGCTAACTAGCAACAGAGCTTTTTTTATAACTCGACTTTTTAAGGGTCGCTTTTCCACCTCGTTTAGCAAAGCGTTTTTTAGGTGAGCTTTTTGGTAACCTTGCAAATGCATTGCTATCGCAGTTTGCTGCTAATTGTACAAACCCATTTAGCTCAGCAAGTAAAGGCTGTAAAAATTGCTGATAACTCATTACTTGCTGCGCGATATCACCTAAGCTCGATTCCCACTTTGCGGTTAAATCAGGACTCGCTAAACCTTGTGGTAATACGCTAATAAGGGCAAGTCCCGTTTCGGTCGCTCTAATTGACTTACCTTCACGTTTTAAAAAACGCCGCTTAAATAGCAACTCGATTATTCCCGCACGTGTTGCCTCCGTACCTAAACCATCAGTGTCTTTTAATACTTTTTTAATTTGTGGATCTTTAACATAACGACTAATGCCGGTCATCGCAGCCAATAATGTAGCATCGGTAAAATAAGCAGGGGGTGATGTATGCTTTTCGACTACTTCGCCTTGCTCACAAAAAAGAGACATACCTTTTGTTAAAGGAGGTAACGTAGCTTCATCTTTTAATTCAGACTTACCCATTAATACCTTAAAGCCTAAGCTTACATCTTGTTTTGCATTTGCTTTAAATAATCCGCCAGCGATTGTTATCTCTGCTTTAGTTTCGTTATATATATAGTCGGGATAAAACTGAATTAGGTAATGGCGGCTTATTAATTGATATACCTTCGCTTCGTCACCGCTCAAACTCGCTGACTTTAACTGCTTAGCTGTAGGCACAATGGCATGATGGGCAGCCACTTTTGAATCGTTAAAACATTTACTACGCTTTTTTACATCAGCCCCATTTACTAATTCACTGTTTTGCCCACCATTAGCACTTATAGCTTTAAAAATAGCAGATGCATCTTGATGGTGATCTTTAGGTAAATAACGATTATCAGAGCGTGGGTAAGTAATTAGTTTATGACGTTCGTAAAGTATTTGGCAAATATCCAACACCTTTTGAGCTGGCATACCAAATGCTTTAGCCGAATCTATTTGCAGTGCAGATAAATTATAAGGTAATGGAGCACTTTGTTTTTTTTGTTTTTGGTCAAGTGAAGTAAGCTCAGCACTTTGCTTTGTAATGCGTGAAGCAACATTTTGTGCGAGTGCTTTGTTAAGTATTCGCCCTTCTTCATCTTGATGTGGCTCACATGCTTTACTAGGAACCCACTTAGCTATGAATGGCTGGTTATCTGGAGTAAGTAAATGCGCCAGTACATCGTAAAAAGGCTTAGATACAAAGTGTGCTATTTCGTTATCTCTATTAACAACAAGACCTAAAATAGGGGTTTGTACTCGCCCTACCGAAAGCACATTACCAAACCCTGCTTTTTGCCCAGCTAGTGTGTATGCACGTGTTAAATTCATACCAAATAGCCAATCAGCACGAGAGCGCGCTAAAGCAGATACACTTAGCGGAATAAAATCTCGATTAGAACGCATAGTACCCAGTGATTTTTTTACCGCCGATAAGTTTAAATCACTAATGAGTAAACGTTGCGTACTCTGCTTTTTAGCCTGACTTATTTTAGCTTCTTCAATTACTTGATCGACTAGTAGCTGGCCTTCACGGTCTGGATCGCCAGCGTGAATAAGTTGCGAGGCTTGTTTAATTAATTTTTTTAAAACAGTGAGCTGTTTGCGAGTTTTGGTTTTGGCTTTTAACTTCCACTGTTCAGGTATTATAGGTAAGTGTTCAAACTGCCACTTTTTAAAGCGCTCATCGTAATCATCGGGTTCTGCTTGTTCTAGCAAATGTCCAATACACCACGATACACAATCGCCATTAGCGACTTCTATATAACCATCATATTTTTTATGTGGTTTTGGTAACGCATCAGCAATAGCGCGTCCAAGTGAAGGTTTTTCTGCAATGTAGAGTTTCATAGCCTGCTCATCACTGTTTATATAAACAGTAGTCTAGCACAGCTATTTTAAAGGAGGGAACTTTTTGTAACTATTGGCTAGCTGGGCTTTTTTTGTCTTTTGTTAAAATATAAATAAGCGGAAGATAACAAACAACAACGGTGCCTATATTAATAAATGGCAATAAGGTTTTATAAATGTATGTACTATAAGAAAGATCCCATAAATGGCGGTCGACTAATCTAAATAGCTGTAAAATTGGTGCCATAATAACAACCAATTGACCTAATACGCATTGCCATAAATAAACCTTATCTTTTAAACCCAGATATGCGATGAGTGCCATCCAAGCAATATCATTAAGGGCCCAAACAAGGTATCGATAAACATAAATCCCATTATCAAACTCTTTCAAGTAAGGATGAATAATGGTTCCATATAAAAAAAAAGCGGCTGTAATTAAAGCGAAACGCAGGGCCAAATAATCTTTTCTAAAATAAAAGATGAAAATAGCAGGGCTTAAAATAAACACCCAACTAGTATCTAATATCAATATAGTCTTTAAAAACCATTCAGGCATTAGAGTTAATCAAGTTTTTTTTCATCATCGTCATTACCACCGCCATTTCCTGGCATATGACTAAACTTATCGACCTTTTTCATAAACTATTCCGTTACATTTGTTAAAGAAAGCATACTTTATGATAAATAAGTGTGTTTGCCAATAAAAGTTATCTTACATCTATAGGAGCTGACTCTTTTGCTTTACCTTGTAATATAGATATTTCTACTCGGCGATTCCTGCGGCGATCTTCATCGGTGTCATTCGGTACAAGTGGTCGTGTTTCAGCTCGACCAACCACCATCATTCGCGTTTTATCAAATCCTTGGACTTTTTGCAGTTCACTTGCAACGGCTACAGCACGCTTTGATGATAGGTCCCAATTATTAATATATAACTCATTTGATACCTGAAAATCATCTGTATGGCCAGATACTGTTATTTCACCGGGTACATCTTTTAACAGCACACCGATATCTTGAATTATAGGTTTAAACTTAGGTTGTAAAAATGCACTACCAGAAGGAAATGAACCATTCTCTCTAATGCGAATAATTATTTGCTGCCCTAAAGACTCAAGCTCAATTGCGCCATCGATTATTTGCTTTTCAAGCTGCTGCGCTATCTTTTTAACAAGCTCGTTAGTTTGCTCCTGATCGGCTGCTGAAGTTGCTTGCTCAGAAGATTCTTCTTGTGAGGTACTACGAGATTCGCCACCGCGTTTATCCCCGCGCTGTTCTTGCCTGCCGCCTGCTGAGCTTTCATCGCCAGCCTGAAACTCTAACATTTGTTGAGTCATTTCGACTGTTTGCTGCTGAATGGTTTCTATTGGGGTTGGCTCTGGTTTGCCTGGGGTAAACTCCATGGCAATAACAGAGGTCCCTTTAGGGATGTCTTTTACTTCAATTTTATTCTGCACACCAAAAGCAAACTTCATAGAGCCCGCAATTTGTTTAAACTTAAGTACATCCATTTCTGAAAACGCGAGCAAGAGTACAAAAAAGCACATTAACAGTGACATTAAATCGGCAAACGTTCCCATCCATGCAGGTAGACCTGGTGGTGGGCATTTGCACTCTTGATCAGACATAGTTACTCCTCGGTATCTACTTTGCGTTTAGATTCAGCTAAGTAATTTTTCAAAATACCTTCGATTACTTTTGGATTTTGACCATCTTGTATACCTAAAATAGCATCCAAAATTAAACGCTGATTCATCGCTTCCTCGTCTTTACGCAGTTCAAGTTTTACCTGAATAGGAATTGCCACAACATTGGCTAAAAACGCGCCATATAAAGTTGTTAATAGTGCTACTGCCATTGCCGGACCGATTGCCTTTGGGTCATCCATGTTAGACAACATTGCAACCAAACCAATTAGAGTACCAATCATACCCATTGCAGGCCCTATATCAGCTAACGACTTAAATAAACCCGCGCCCAATTCATGACGAGTCGTGGTTAGAGAAATATCTTTTTGAAGTGTAGCGCGAACTACATCTGCGTCGTGGCCATCAACGAGCATATCGACGCCTTTGCGCATAAAGGGGTTTGGAATTTCAGCTTCTTCGAGTGCTAAAAAACCGCCTTTACGAGCTGAATCAGCAAGTTCTACTGCTTTTTCGATAAGTATTTCTGGCGTTTCGATTTTAAACATAAACGCTTTGGCAACAACTTTACCTATCCCCAAAAATTGCGACATAGTGAAGTTTGATAAAACAATAAAGAGTGAACCACCAAATACAATAACCACAGACGGGGTATTGTAAAACATAGCCATTTCACCGCTACTACTCATAAACATAGACATGACAATTAAGCCAATTGCGCCTAGGATCCCGATTATGGTTGCTAAATCCACATTTCCTCCAGAAGTTTCATGCTTAATGGCCTTATCATAAACTTTTATTATTAACTGCTTATCGGCAACATATTGAATTGCTTAAGCCATTTTTATAAATAAACATAAAAAGCAGCCTTTAGCACTATCTTAGATCAAGTTATAAAGGCTACCTAATTATCAATTGATTTATTAAACCAACAGACCGCTATTAAGGCTTTATTAATGCACTTGAAATATAATTTAACGTTATAAAGGTAAAAAACCAATATCATCCTTTGACCTAGTTTAGCATTCCCCCTAAAATTGACCCCTAAATTTATTATGTAAGCTGAAATAAAGATGGCGACTAAAAAACCTGAAAACTTAAGTTTCGAACAAGCACTAGAAGAATTATCTACAATCGTTAGTGACATGGAACAAGGTGACTTATCGCTTGAGCAATCGTTAAAGCAATTTGAGCGTGGAATTGCATTAGCAAGTGCTTCATCAGGGAAATTACAGCAAGCAGAACAAAAAGTATCAATTTTGATGGGGAATGGCGAAAAGTCAGTACTTACAAACTTTGATAATGATATGGAATAGCTGTGAGCATAAAAAATCATATTGAACGTGCTCAAAAAGATGTAGTAGCGACCTTACAACAGCATTTTAACCAGCCTCTCGATACAGAAGAAACGGTAAAGAACGCCACCCAGTATGGATTATTTAATGGCGGTAAAAGATTACGTCCATTTTTAGTTTATGCCACAGGTAAAATGCTCGGCGCAAACCATCAAGACTTAAACGTACTTGCTGCTGCAATTGAGTGTATTCATAGCTATTCGTTAGTCCATGATGACTTACCAGCAATGGACGATGACGACTTACGCCGCGGACGCCCTACTTGTCATATAGAGTTTGGCGAGGCAAATGCAATTTTAGCCGGTGATGCTCTTCAAACTCTTGCTTTTGAGCTTATTGCGAATCACAAATTTGAATGCTCATCACAAACACAAGTAAAAATGATTGCTACACTTGCCCACGCATCAGGCCTTCAGGGTATGGTTGGCGGACAAGGCCTTGATATAGCAGCAACTGATAAAGTAATTACCGTACAAGAGCTTGAGCGAATACATAAGCTAAAAACCGGAGCTCTAATTAATTGCGCAATTACACTTGGTGCACTGTGCAGTGAAAAGGCTGATCAACAAACCTTAGAAAATTTAAGTGTTTTTGGGTATGCTATAGGGCTAGCATTTCAAGTACACGACGACATTTTAGATGTTGAAGGCGATACAGTTATTTTAGGAAAGCCACAAGGCTCCGATATTGCCGCGAATAAAGCGACATATCCGGCGTTATTAGGTATGCTAGGCGCTAAAGAAAAGGCGCAGAATTTAATACAACAAGCCCATGAAGCGTTAGCAAATATAGATGCTGACACAACACTTCTTGCGTCGCTAGCAAATTATCTAATTGAGCGTGACCACTAATTTTTGCTCATACGTATTGCAATTAGCACTGACATTATTACTCAACATTAATTATTCGTAAAAGCTTTGAATTAATTAATGTTAGCGAAGGATATATATAAAACCATGACACTTGATAGTAGCAAGTATCCATTACTTAATTTGGTTGACGAGCCAGCCCAATTGCGTGACTTAGCGCAAGACAAACTCCCTGCATTTAGCAATGAGCTGCGCGATTATTTACTCAACTCAGTATCGCAAAGTAGCGGTCATCTAGCGTCTGGTTTAGGGACGGTTGAACTAACCGTTGCCCTGCATTATGTTTATAACACTCCAGACGATCGCCTAGTTTGGGATGTGGGTCATCAAGCTTATCCGCATAAAATTCTTACTGGTCGTCGCGAGCAAATGCACACCATTCGCCAAAAAGACGGTTTGCACCCTTTTCCTTTTCGCGATGAAAGCCAATACGATACGTTTAGCGTAGGCCATTCAAGCACCTCTATTTCAGCTGCCTTAGGTATGTCTATTGCCGCACAAAAAGAAGGTAAAGGTCGAAAGTCTGTAGCCATTATTGGAGACGGAGCTATAACCGCAGGCATGGCATTTGAAGCGATGAATCATTTAGGTGATGTAAAATCAGACATGCTTATTATTTTAAATGATAACGAAATGTCGATTTCTGAAAATGTTGGCGCATTAACAAATCACTTTGCTCGAATTTTATCAGGTAGCTTTTATACTAACATTCGTGAAGGTAGTAAAAAGTTACTCTCAGGAGTGCCTCCGGTAAAGCAACTTGCCAGTAAAATGGAAGAGCACATTAAAGGCATGATGATCCCGGGTACCTTCTTTGAAGAATTAGGCCTAAATTACATTGGTCCCATTGATGGTCACGATGTAAACATGCTTGTAGATACATTACGTAATATGCGTAATTTAAAAGGCCCACAGCTTTTACATATAAAAACCCAAAAAGGTAAGGGCTACAAACCGGCTGAAGCCGATCCTATTGGCTATCATGGTGTACCAAAATTCGATCCGAGCACAACTAGCCTACCTAAATCTAAACCTAGTGCTGCTACTTTTTCAAAAGTATTCGGCGATTGGTTATGTGATATGGCCGAACAAGACAGTAAGTTAATGGCTATCACGCCTGCAATGCGCGAAGGTTCAGGCATGGTACGTTTTTCTAAAGAGCATCCAGATCAATACTTTGATGTAGCTATTGCTGAGCAGCATGCCGTTACTTTAGCCGCTGGCTTTGCCTGTGAAGGTTTAAAACCTGTTGTTGCTATTTACTCAAGTTTTTTACAACGTGCGTATGACCAATTAATACATGATGTTGCACTGCAAAACTTACCTGTATTATTTGCCATTGACCGCGCTGGTATTGTTGGAGCCGATGGTGAAACTCACCAAGGTGCGTACGATTTAAGCTTTATGCGCTGCATTCCAAATATGGTAATTATGGCACCAAGCGATACCAACGAATGCCGCCAAATGCTATACACCGGTTATAAAGCAAACTGCCCTGTTGCAGTTCGTTATCCTCGAGGTAGTGCAGGTACTGCAGACATTGAAAGCACTATGCAACTGCTTGAAATAGGTAAGGCAGATACAATTAAGAAAGGCAGTAAAATTGCCATTTTATCGTTCGGTACATTACTTGAAAATGCACAGCTTGCTGCAGATGAATTAGATGCAACGCTTGTTAATATGCGTTTTATTAAACCACTTGATACCGCACTTTTAAATGAGCTTGCAACTAGCCACGATGTAATTGTTACGCTTGAAGATAATGCGATTGCTGGCGGTGCCGGCTCTGCAGTTAACGAATTCTTAGCAACGCAAAAAGCTGATATTAATATCCTTAACTTAGGTATTCCTGATGAGTTTATTAAACACGGCACCCAAGATGAAATGCACGATGAAATGGGGTTAGGCGAGCAAGGAATATTAACCGCTATTAAAGCGTTTATTAATTAACTTCCTATACATCTAAAGTTGAGCATATTAAAAAAGGAGCCTAGGCTCCTTTTTTAATATCAAATATTGCTGATCAGCGCATCCACACTTTAATATCAGCTAGGCCATTGCTTTGTAAAATACCTAATTGTTGATCAACGTTAGAATTTTGTTCAAACTCAAATGCATCAAGCTGATCATCAAACGTAATATTTGCAACACCATCACCACCGCGCTTTTTAACTTGGTGCAATGAAATATCAGCTAAATTAATAGATGTTTCCCAGCTAATTACCTGCCCACCCAAAAGTGGTAATGGATAAAATGACCAACCAATTGATGCCGTGATATTAGTTGTTTTGCCATTTGGTAATTGGAATGAATTAGCCGCTATTACTTTACAAAGATCTGAAGCATAGCTGTCTATTTTATTGCATTTAAAATCACGTAATAATAGTAAAAACTCATCACCACTCCAACGTGCCACATAGTCAGAACCCTGCGTACGCGAATTTAATAATGCAGCCATTTGCTGTAAGCAGCTATCACCTGCAATTGGGCCATAGGCATCATTAATACGGCTGAAATTATCAAAGTTAATAATTACCAGCACCAGTGACTTGCCTTGTGCCTGCAGCGATTGTGAATTACGTTGAAAGTGTTCAATATCTTTAGGGAGTTGATCAAACAAAAAGCGACGGCTACGCAGCCCTGTTAGCTCATCTGAGTGACTAACTAATTTAAGCTGTGAATTCACTTGGCCTAATTTATCATTAGCTTGACGAAGCTCTAAGGTACGCTCGGTGATCAAGCCCTCTAATGCTTCTTGTTTTCTACGCTCTTGCGCTCTAAATACCCAAAAAATGAGATAAAAAAGCAAAATAAAGCCACTGGTAATTAAAAGCCTAAAGTAAATAGTTTCGTCAAAGCGCTCAGGCACTACAAAACCGTATTCTACTTCTTGCGCTTTAGTCCAGTCTTCACCTTGGCGCTTCGCTTCTAGCTGAAACAAAAACGAGCCTGGAGGCAAGTTAGTATAAATAGCTTCACGTCGCGTATTAGCATAGCGCCAGTCACTATCTAAGCCACTTAGTTTATATCTAAATTCAATACTGTTTGGTGCATAATAATCAATAGCTGTGTAAGTTAGCGTTATATCACGCTCGTCTGTTTCTAATGATGGTTTTTTACCAAGCGCAGCGGTGGTTAAATGACGAAGTGGTGTTGTTATTGTTTCTATTGTTGGCTTTAATGCAAGCACACCAAATAGCTCTACATTTTTAGGTATTTCAACAACACCTTGTAAGCTTGGGTACCAAATAGAATTGCCGGTGTCTGCTACCGCATCATGCCCAAGCCCACTACAACATTGATTCGCTTTACCATCGAGTTGACGGTCAAAAGATGAAATCACTTCTTCAACTTTTAAGCTTTTTATCTCTGTTTTAAATTGCTCTACAGGCATTCTGTAAACACCTTTCATGGTGCTTACCCAAACATGTTTTAACTTTTCATCATATTCTAGGCTAAATATAGACCCATACGGTAAACCATTAGCGGCATCGAGTTGACGCCACTGCCCTTGCGTACTTCTGTAAAAAAGCCCATCGTTAAGAGAGCCGATTAAAATACCCACGCCATCTATATGTAGCACGCTAGTTACGTATGCACTTTCAAGTGTTGTTTGGTCACCAATTTTTTCAATGCCACGGTCTGTAAAGTAATATGCGCCTTTACTAGTACCAATCACACCAAAGTTTGTTTTATCCAATACGTAGGTAATAAACTTACTACCTAAAAAAGCGTTATATGCAAAAGGCGTTAAACCAGCATAATTTAATCGATATAAACCGCGTCCGGTACCAATCCAAAAACCGCCTTTACTAGAGCGACTTATTGCAAATACCGGGTTATCGCGAAGCGCTCGACCAGGGACGGTATAGAGTGTCTTGTTTTCAAAAACAAATAAGCCGCGCCCCGTGGCTATATATAATCGTTCACCATCGAATTGTAGATCGTGTACTGACGCGTATCCATATTTACTACTTGGAACTAAATTAATAAAACTTTTATCTAAATCGAAATAACCAATGCCGCTTTTGTTAGCAACCCACAGTTTTCCATCAGGAGCTTGGCTGATAGCCATAACAGACTCGGTCATATCTGAAACAGCTGAATGCCTTTCTACTCGCCCTTCATGGGCAAGCCATAAGCCTTCACTAAAACTTGCTAACCAAACGTTATTTTTATCATCTCTAAAAATATCAGCAAACCATATGCTTTGATCAAGTTGGCTTGGTTCTACCCATTGCCACTCACCGGTTTTATCTCTAAATAATAAACGTCCATAAGTCGAAACCCATAAGCCACCATCGGTATCACTCATAAACTTATAAACGGCTGAGTTATTTGCATTAGGTAAAGGAAAAGGTCTTAGTTCGTCATCTAAATCTAAAAAGTATGCACCTAGCTCAGAGGCTATATACAAATTACCGTTTAAGAATGATAAATCGTGCACTATGGTTTGCGCTAAGCGCTCTGGTAACGATATTTTAGCGGTAAGCTCTAAACGTAGTTTAGAGAAATCTGATGAGTTTTTAGTAAGGCGTAATAAATGACGATCATTAACCAGCCAAATACCTTCAGGAGAGAGTGCCATTTGGCTAACAGAGCCAACAATTTGGGTAATTACGGTAGCATTAACAATAGGTAGGGGACCATTTACTTGAGTGCGTAAATCAACTTGCCCTCTATCTACATAGTATAAACCATTAGCCGCAATCCATATGCTGCCTTTAGAGTCCTCAAGAATATCTCTTACCGGACCTTTAATATTAAATTCTTGTGCTGCAAATGTGGCTGGATTAATAACTACCAAGCCACTTTTAGTACCTACCCATAATAAGCCACTAGAATCGACTAAAAGTTTATTAATACCATTACTAGGCAAGAACGGGCTATTTTGCGTGTTGTAGTTTGTAAATGTTGTGCCATCAAAACGGCTTAAGCCAAACTGAGTACCCAACCACATATAGCCTTGCTGGTCTTGTACTACGCTTTTAAGTGATTGCGAAGGTAGACCATCTTTTATATTCCATTGCTTAACTACGTAATCACTAATTGAAGCCCAACTTGGTGTCGCGCACAACATCAGTACACAAACCAGTAAAAATCGCATCATATTGCTGCCACCTAGTTAAACAAATCAAATATAAAAAATTAAAAGGGTAGTAAACCCACTTTTATTAGCGCCTGTAAGCATATAAGCGAAAAAACGCCCGCAAGTATATCATCGGCCATAATACCTAAACCACCATGTACTCGTTTGTCTAGCATACGGATTGGACCAGGTTTTGCTATATCAAAAAAGCGAAATAACAAAAAACCAACGAGTAATGTTTGCCAGCTAAGTGCTGCACCAATCATTGTAATGTAATAACCTGCCACTTCATCCCATACAATAGCAGGATGGTCATGCACGCCTAAATCATCAGCTGTTTTACCGCAGGCCCATATACCAAATATACTGATCACTACGGCAAACACAATTTGCAACCATAGCGGATAATACATAGTCATAAAAATGAATGGCAGTGCAGCAAAAGTGCCAAATGTACCAGGTGCTTTAGGGGCTAACCCAGTACCAAAACCCAAACCAAAAAACTGATGTGGGCGCTTTAAATTAAACTTTCGGTTTTTGTTCAAACCAGCTCCTTTGCAAAATGCTCAAAACCTTGCTGCTTAAAATCAAACTTTTCACCGTTGTGTAAAAGTTCAATTTGACCATCGCCACTTTTAATTTGGCCTATGCATGTTGCATCTACACCATATTGACGCAGTTTTATATCTAGCATACTTTTATTGCTATCAGGTACAGTAAAAATTAATTCGTAATCATCACCGTAACTTAGAATAAATGGCAGCTGCTGATTAAAATCAAGGCTTGCTTGCATTGCATCTGAAGTCGGAATACTTTCAATATTCACAACTGCATTTACTTGCGACATATCAAGTATATGACTTAAATCAGCGATTAAACCATCTGATACATCAATAGCCGATGATGCAAGACCTCGTAATACCTGTCCTGCAGCAACACGCGGTGTTGGAAAGTCAAAGCGCTTATTTAAGTACTTTAAATGCTCTGGCTCAATACTTATACCTTGTTTGCGAGACTCAATTGCAAGTCCAGCATCACCTAGCGGACCTGTAACATAAATCCAATCACCCACTTTCGCACCACTACGGCGAAGTGCAGTACCTTCTGGTACAGTCCCTTTTGCACAAATAGTGATAGTTAATGGGCCCTGAGTAGTATCGCCACCTATAATTTGCACATTAAAGTATTCTGCAATTTCATGCATGCCTTCAGTAAACTCTTCAATCCACTGTGGGTCAATACTTGGCAAGGTTAACGCAACTGAAACCCATGTTGGCTCAGCGCCCATTGCCGCTAAATCACTTAAATTAACAGCAAGCGCTCTGTGACCTAATGCACGAGGGGAAATATCATCAAAAAAGTGTACGCCAGCAACAAGAGTATCTGTTGTAACGGCAAGTTGGCAGTTTTGTGGAACGGTTACTAAAGCGCAATCATCCCCTATACCTAGGTTTACATCACGACGGGTGATCCCGCGACCTTTAAAGTAGCGGTTAATTAATTCAAATTCCTTCATACACAAAAAAGCCGGCCTATGCCGGCTCCCCTCTTTAACGGTTTACTTACTTGCGTAAATGCTTAACAGCTTTATCAAGTACACCGTTTACAAATTTATGGCTGTCTTCAGCGCCAAATATTTTGGCCAGCTCAATACCTTCGTTGATAGCAACTTTATAAGGTACATCTTCACGGAACTTAAGCTCATAGCTGCTTAAACGTAAAATTGCGCGCTCAACCATATCTAAGTCATTAAACGGACGTGTTAAATGTGGTGATACAGCTTCGTCTAGTTGCTTATAATTTACAGCAACACCCGTCGCTAAATCTTTAAAGTATTCAACATCAATTTTAGTAACGTCTGTTTCGATCAACATTTGTTGTTCGATATCGGCAATTAAATTGCCACTTATTTGCCAAGAATAAACGGCTTGGAGTGCTAAGATACGTGCTTTACGTCTTGCTGCTGGTTTCACAAAAATTCCTTAAACTTAAATTTTATCTAACACATTAACCATTTCAAGCGCGCCTAAAGCAGCTTCGCCGCCTTTATTGCCCATTTTGGTGCCAGCACGCTCAATTGCTTGTTCAATGCTTTCTGTGGTTAATACGCCAAATGCAACCGGGATATCATACTCAAGTGATACTTGCGCAAGACCTTTGTTTGATTCGCCAGCAACTAGGTCAAAGTGTGGTGTACCACCTCTGATCACTACGCCTAATGCGATGATTGCATCATACTCTTTTTTTGCCGCAACGCGTTTAGCCGCTAAAGGTAATTCTACCGCGCCTGGTACATAAATAACGGTAATGTCGTCATCAGATACGCCACCAGTGCGTTTTAGCTCATCAACAGCACCTGCAAGGAGGCTGCTACCGATAAAGTCATTAAAACGAGAAATGACAATGGCAAACTTTTTGCCAGGAGCGTACTTACTACCTTCAATAATTTTCATTTGATAACCCTAAAAATAAGTTCAAGCGGTTGCGATTGCGCAAAAATTGCTGCGCATCATACCATAAAAATAAAATAATAGCCTAGTTTAAGCGTGATGCTTATTGTGGCTCAACATAATCAACAACTTCTAAATGAAAGCCCGAAAGTGCATGGTACTTTTTAGGGCGACTCATTAATCGCATTTGTTTAATTCCAAGATCTGCAAGTATTTGCGAGCCTACGCCAACAGTACGAGATGTACCTTTGAATTTACGAGGCGTAACGCTTTCGCCAGCATCAGCTGCTGCGAATGCTTTTACAGTTGCCTCTAATTCTTCAGTGCTTTCTTGCTTACCTAAAATAACTAAAGCACCTTCATTTTTAGCGATATAAGCCATTGCCTCAGAAAGGCCCCAACTACGGTCAGCACTTCTATCTGAAAGTAGGATATCGTTAAAGGTACTTTGCAAATGTACACGTACATTTGTCGGTTCTTGCTCTTTTATATCGCCTTTAAGCAATACGTAATGTAATTGGCCGTCAATTGTGTCTTTGTAAGTAACTAAATCAAATTCACCGTGAATAGTTGGTAACTTACATTTTGCAACTTGCTCAATTGTTGTTTCATTTAAGTTACGGTATTCGATTAAATCAGCAATAGTACCAATTTTAATATCATGCTCTTTCGCAAAAACTTCTAAATCAGGGCGACGCGCCATGGTGCCATCGGCATTAAGTATTTCAACAATAACAGATGATGCTTCAAGCCCAGCTAAACGCGCTAAATCACAGCCAGCTTCAGTATGTCCTGCGCGAGTTAATACGCCGCCAGGTTGTGCCATAATTGGAAAAATATGACCAGGCTGCACGATATCACTTGGTACTGCGCCTTTAGCTATAGCCGCTTGCACTGTACGCGCTCTATCTGCTGCTGAAATACCTGTAGTAACACCCTTTGATGCTTCTATCGACATTGTAAAGTTAGTCGAAAATGCAGCACCATTATTTTTAACCATTAAAGGTAAATCAAGTTGTTCACAACGCTCTTGCGTCATAGTTAAACAAATTAAACCACGGCCATGAGTCGCCATAAAATTAATAGCTTGTGCACTAATATGCTCTGCGGCAATAACTAAATCGCCTTCATTCTCTCTATCTTCATCATCCATTAAAATAACCATTTTACCGGCTTTAATATCGTCGATGATTTCTTGTGCGCTGTGTAAATTCATAAATTTGCTCGTGTAAGTTATCAGTTTCGTTATTTAATAAAACCCGCTTTAGCGAGTAAGCTCATCGAAATATCAGAGCCCGTTGGTTGCTCTGCACCTTTTATAAGGCGCTCTAAATAACGTGCAATTTGATCGACTTCTAAATTAACTTGAGTGCCTACTTTAAAGTGAGCAATTGTGGTTTGCTCACTCGTATGTGGAACAATTGTTAATTTGAATTTATTACCTTCTACAGCGTTTACCGTCAGGCTTATACCATCAATACATACCGAACCTTTGTACGGGATGTATTTCATTAAATTCTCTTCGGTTGTAAGCCAATATTCTGTTGCTCGAGCGTTTGCTGTAATGCTTGTAATAGTTGCTATGCCATCAACATGGCCAGATACTAAATGACCGCCTAAACGCGAAACAGGTTGCATGGCTTTTTCAAGATTCACCGTTTGCCCTAAAGCATAGTGAGCAAAACCGGTTAAACCAATCGTCTCGTTAGATAAATCAGCACTAAAACCGTCAATATGTTTATCAACTACGGTTAAGCAAACGCCATTGGTTGCAATGCTGTCGCCTAGCTTTACGTCTTCCATATCAAGGTCAGCACTTTGGATACGAATGGCTAAGTCGCCTTGTTTTTTTTGTAATAAAGCAATTTTGCCTGTGGCTTCTATTATCCCAGTAAACATAGCGCTACTCTTTTTATTAAGTGATTTTAATGAGTTTTTAACGCGGTGATACGTAAATCGTCACCAATGCGCGCACATTCATTAAATGTTAAATCAACGGTGTTTTGCATACTCGTCAATTCAGGAAAATTAACTAAACTTTTTGCATCATGGCCCATTAATTTAGGCGCCAAATAAAAAACAAACTCGTCAACTAAATCAAGCTCTGTCATTTTACCAGCAAGTGTTGCTCCGCTCTCAAGCCAAACATTATTAAACTGCAGTTGCCCAAGCTTTTCTAAAACAGCCTGTAAATCAACTTTGCCGTTACTTTCACTTACTTCAATATGCTTTACAAAATGCGGCCATTGCAGTGATTTATCAACCTTAGTCGTAAATATTATTACATCACTTTGGATTTTAAATAAAGCAAGGTTGGGCGTTAAACGATTCTGTGAATCAATTATAACACGCACGGGCTGGCGAAGCGGTAAATCGGTAGGTAACGTGCAAGGCAACTCGCTTAGTCGCACATTAAGTTTAGCATCGTCTACTAACACGGTATCGGCACCGGTTAAAATAGCGCAGCTTTGCGCTCGATATAATTGTACGTCTTGGCGAGCAGCGGGACTTGTGATCCACTTACTTTGCCCATTTTTAAGCGCTGTTTTACCATCTATGCTTGCTGCCATTTTACAGGTCACATAAGGTAAGCCTTGTTCCATTCGCTTAAAAAAGCCAACGTTAAGTGCGCGAGCTTGTGATTCAAGTAATCCATAAGCAACTTCAATACCGGCATCGCTCAGTATTTTAAGGCCTTTGCCTGCAACTTGTGGGTTTGTATCAACCATAGCGGCAATTACTTTTACAACGCCCGCCTTTTTTAAGCCTTCAGCACACGGTGGCGTACGCCCATAATGACTACACGGTTCAAGCGTTACATAAGCCGTTGCACCTTGTGCACTACTACCAGCTATTGCCAGTGCATTTACTTCAGCATGGCCTTGACCTGCTAATTGATGAAAACCCTCACCAATTATTTGATTATTTTTAACTAATACACAGCCAACATTAGGGTTAGGCGTGGTAGTAAACCGGCCTTTTTTGGCAAGCTCTATGGCGCGTGCCATATACATTTCATCATGTTCGGTAAAAGTAGTTTGGCTTTGCATTATTACTCCCCTAAGCGGGCAATTTCTTCGCCAAATTCGCGTATATCTTCAAACGAGCGATAAACAGAGGCAAACCTTACGTACGCTACTTTATCGAGCTTTTTGAGGGCTTCCATAATGCATTCACCCACCAAATGGCTTGAAATTTCTCGCTCACCCGTTGCGCGTAGTTGCGATTTTATTATATTCACCACTTCGTCTACTTGCTCTGTGCTCACTGGGCGTTTTTCGAGTGCGCGATTTAAGCCATTTAATAATTTATCTTCGTTAAATGGTTCGCGGCTGCCGTCTTGTTTAATAACACGAGGCATAACCAGTTCAGCGCCTTCAAATGTAGTAAAGCGCTCGTGGCAGTCGTTACACTCACGACGCCTGCGAACTTGATGGCCTCCGCCAACAAGGCGTGAGTCAATAACTTTAGTATCTTTTGCGGTACAAAATGGACAATGCATAGCTCGGTACTTCCGTTTTAAAACAAAAAAGACCGCTAAATAGCGGTCTTTTATCTTAGCAAAAAAATAGGGCCTGTTGACCTTTCAGGATTAAATTTGTTCTATCTAGGGGTGATTTAATCGCGGCTCGAGATTTGTAACCTAGTGGGCTAAGTAAAAATCGAGCAACAAAGAGTAAATCGCCCCTAGAACGAACCCGAGGGCAGTGCATGTTTGGCATTTATGCTGCGTTATCGCCTATTTGTGTGGAGTAACCACACTACATAGACTCTGCCTTGCTTAAAAGCCAAACATACTACTGCAAATTAAACCTCGAAAGATAAACAGGCCCCTAGCTTATGTGCTCTAAATTACTGCCGCATATGCAATTAAGCGTAAACAGGTAATTTTGCACAAATTGCTTTTACTTTTTCTTTAACTTGCGCCTGTACAGATTCATCAGTGATGTTATCTAGTACGTTACAAATCCAGCCAGCAAGCTCTTTTGATTCTTCTTCTTTAAAACCACGACGAGTAATTGCAGGAGAACCAATACGCAAACCAGATGTTACAAACGGAGAACGTGGATCGTTCGGTACTGAGTTTTTATTAACTGTGATGTTAGCGTTACCTAGGGCAGCATCTGCATCTTTACCAGTGATATCTTTATCGATTAAATCAAGTAAAAATAAGTGGTTTTCAGTTTTGTCAGAAACGATTTTGTAGCCGCGCTCTTGCATTACAGCAACCATTGCCTTTGCGTTTTTAACAACTTGTGTTTGGTATACTTTAAACTCTGGTTGAAGTGCTTCTTTAAATGCCACTGCTTTTGCTGCAATAACATGACATAAAGGACCGCCTTGGCCACCAGGGAAAACAGCGCTGTTAAGCTTTTTGTAGATTGCTTCGTCGCCACATGCAGAAATAATCAAACCACCACGAGGGCCTGCAAGTGTTTTATGCGTAGTTGTAGTTACAACGTGTGCATGAGGAACAGGGCTTGGGTAAACGCCTGCCGCAATTAAACCCGCAACGTGAGCCATATCAACAAACAGATAAGCACCGATTTTGTCAGCAATTTCACGGAATTTAGCCCAATCAACAATACCAGAGTACGCTGAGAAACCACCAATAATCATTTTTGGCTTGTGCTCAAGTGCTAGTGCTTCAACTTGTGCGTAATCAATTTCGCCCGTTGCTTCATCTAGTCCGTATTGGATTGCATTGTAAAGCTTACCAGAGAAGCTTACGTGAGAACCGTGAGTTAAGTGACCACCATGAGCTAAGCTCATACCTAATACAGTATCGCCAGCGTCTAATAATGCTAGAAAAACAGCAGCATTAGCTTGCGAACCAGCATGTGGCTGCACGTTAGCGTAGTCAGAACCAAATAATTCGTTAGCACGGTCAATTGCTAATTGCTCAACAACATCTACATGCTCACAACCGCCATAATAACGTTTGCCTGGGTAACCTTCTGCGTATTTGTTTGTAAGCTGTGAACCCTGCGCTTCTAGTACGCGTGGGCTACAGTAGTTTTCTGAAGCGATTAGTTCGATATGCTCTTCTTGGCGAGCAGTTTCTTTGGTTATCGCGTCAAATAACTCTGGATCAAAATCCGAAATATTCATGCTACGTTCTAACATTGGGGTCTCCTAGGGCAACGTGTATGGTGTTTTTTAGAGGCTTTATTGTACGCTTTAAACGACTCTTTGCCTACGCTCTTAAGTTGAGGATATTTAAACAGGGATTGAAACTATTTCACAGCTCTTTTAAGATGATATTTTTTTATAAAGCCATAATAATTTTAAATGAATTATATTTACTACATTTAATTAGTAAATATAACTAAGTGTATTCATCCGTATAAAGTTACAAAAAAAGCGGCTCAAGCCGCTTTTCCTTGTAATTTAACTTAGCCTAGTTTAGCGAGTATTTCGGTACGTAACGCGTCGTAATCGGCGTTCATATCGCTTGCTAGGCATGGTTTTGCTAGTGCATCAGCAAGTGGTTTTGGCATACCTAATTCAATATTTAGAATACCCTCTACGCTTTCTTTAAACTTAGCAGGATGAGCTGTCGCTAAAAAGATACCCGCAGCACCAGGTGCCCGATTTTCAACAAGACCTTGGTAAGCAATAGCAGTATGAGGCTCCGCAACATAGCCAGTTTGTTGAATTTTTTTCATCACGGCTTGCGTGTCTTGCTCGTTTACGCTTGTTGAATAAAAATTATCGTAGCTAAACCAGTTATTATCTAACATTGTTTGTACACGCGGCCAATTGTTTGGCTTACTTACATCCATCGCATTTGAAAGCGACTCAAGCGTTGCGTTTGGCGTCCAGTTTTTATCAAGCATAAAGCGCGGCACAGTATCATTTTGATTTGTTGTTGCACTTAATTTGCCAACAGGTAAACCAATAACTGCACCAATCATTGCGGCGCACACATTACCAAAATTACCACTTGGCACTGATATATGCGCTGTTGCGCGCTTTTCTTTTGGTAGCAGTGCAATGGCTTCAAAGTAGTAACAAACCTGAGCAACTAAACGGCTAATATTAATTGAATTAGCTGAGTTAAGCCCAAGTGTTGATTTAACTTCTTCATCTAAAAAGGCATTTTTAACTAACTCTTGGCAATCATCAAAGCTGCCCTCAACTGCATAACAATGAATATTATTACCAAGCGTAGTAAATAGCTTTTGCTGAGCAAGTGAAATTTTGCCTTTAGGGTATAAAATAACAACATCGATATTTGGTTTATTATAAAAAGCATGCGCTACAGCTGCACCGGTATCGCCCGATGTTGCTGTTAAAATAGTTACTTTCTCGTCTTTGTTAAACTGCGTTAAACACTCTGCCATAAAGCGACCACCAAAGTCTTTAAACGCAAGTGTAGGCCCATGAAACAGCTCTAAACAGTATGTGTTCTCTTCAACTTCCACCAGCTTAACTGGAAAGTTAAATGCATTTTTAACCATTTGTGCCACGGTATCGCTTGGTAACTCATCACCAATTAGGTGAGATAATATTTTGCCGCTGCGCGTAACAAAGTCCATATCAAGCAATGCATCAACATCGGACAGTGGCGGCAGTGATTCTGGGAAAAATACACCTTGGTTACGACCCAAACCTGTTTTTACAGCTTCAACGAACGACACTTTTTGTGAGCTATCTTTTAAATTATGTAATTGCATGACTACCTATCCTATAAAACTGTTAATTGACGCGTGCCGTCGTTATCTAATTTACAAATGTGGCAAAAGCCTTGCTCGTTAATGTAATTGGTTTCTAACCACTGCGCGCATTGCTGTGCAGCTTCAAGTGTTTTACACACAGTAAATAAGGTTGGTCCTGCGCCCGAAATACTGACTATTTCAGCGCCCAGTGCTGGCAAGCTTGCTTTGGCTTCACTAAAACCTTTTATAAGCGGTGCGCGGTAAGGTTCTGCTATTTCATCTTTCATTATGCTCAGCGCATCGTCAAAACGGTTAGTTAACAGTAAGCTACTAAATGCCGACAAACGCTGAGCAAACTCAACACTTGCATGCATGCTCAACTCTTTTGGTAAAACAGAACGCGCTTTTGCGGTATTTAGCGAAAAACCAGGAAATGCAGCAACGTAATACCAGTTTTCATCAACCGGCAGTGCAATCGATTTATCAGGAATTAAATCACCTGTTAACTGCAAACCACCTAAATAACATGGCGTGATGTTGTCGTAATGGCGACCGCCGCTTACCACTGCTTCAAAGTCAGCCATCAGTTCAATAAGCTCAACCTGACTTAAATTAGTTTTTGCAAACTTATCAAGGGCAGCAAAAGTAGCCACGACCGAACATGCACTAGAGCCAAGCCCAGAGCCAATTGGTAAGTTCTTTTTAAGCTCGAGCTTTACGCTTGGCATAGTAGGCGCAACATGCGCTCTAAAATGCACTAAGCACTGGTACGCTAAATTTTCATTAGCATCACTTGGTAACTTATGAGCGTATTCGCCAGTGCAAATAAACTCATCGCTTGGTGCGGCGCTTACAACGGCTACATCACCTAACAAACTGCCATCAATTGGCGCAAGCGCTGCGCCAAGTGCATCAAAACCCACTGCAAAATTACCAATAGACGCCGGAGCATATACTTCAATCATAACGAGCTCCTAGCGCGATAACGTTTTTAAAATATCAGCAAATACACCCGCGGCTGTTACTTCCGAGCCGGCGCCATAACCACGAATTACAAACGGACGTGGCTGGTAGTATTGGCTTAAAATAGCCAGCGCGTTTTCGCCATCGCGAATTACACTAAGCGCATGCTTTGCATCTACCGCTTCAATACCTACTTTACAGTGGCCTTCTTTAATTGTGCCTACATAGCGAAGTACCCTACCCTCGCTCGCAGCGCTTTTGATACGGTCGTTAAAATCAGCATCTAAGCTTGGTAGTTTTGCCATAAACTCATCAACGCTATCACCTTGTGCAAAACCTTGTGGTAATACTGACTCAACTTCAATATCGCTTAGCTCTAATTTCATACCGGCTTCGCGAGCGATGATCAATAACTTACGTGCTACATCGGTACCCGATAAATCATCACGAGGATCTGGCTCAGTAAAGCCACTTTCTTTGGCTTTAATAGTTGCCTCAGAAAGTGATAAACCATCTTGAAGTGCGCCAAACATATACGAAAGTGAACCTGATAAAATACCGCTAAACTCTAATAACTCATCACCGGCACCAAATAATGACTGTAAGTTGTCGATTACTGGTAAGCCTGCACCAACGTTTGTTTCGTATAAAAATTTACGATTATTCTTTTGCGTTGCTGCAATTAAATCTTGGTAATACGTGTATGAGCTTGTTGTTGCTTTTTTATTGGCAGCAACCACATGAAAACCTGCATTTAAAAAGTCTACATACTGCGCAGCAAGTGCATCCGACGACGTACAATCAACAAGCACAGGGTTTACTAAATGATTTTGCTTAACAAACTGCTCTACTAGTTTTAAATCAAACGCCTGCTCAGATGAGGCCAATTTTTGCTGCCAATCACCAAAAGCAATACCTTCACTATCAAGGTGTAATTGACGAGAGTTAGCAACACCATACAAGTTAAGTTTAATATTACGTTTTTCAAGCCACGCTTGTTGGCGCTCAAGCTGATTAATAAGCTCTTGCCCTACTAAGCCACAACCTAGTAAAAACACATCAATTGATGGCACATGCGTGAAAAAGTTTTCATGGCATATTTTTACGGCGTCGTTACAAAGTTCGCCATCAATTACGGCTGAAATAGCACTTTCTGTAGAATCCTGTGCAATTGCCACAATATTTACTTGCGCTTGTGCAAGCGATGCAAAAAACTTAGCCGCTAAGCCACGGTGCGCGCGCATGTTGTCGCCCACTAAAGTAACAATGGCTAAATTGCGCTGCACTTGTACAGGCTCAATAAGCCCTGCTTGTAATTCAAGTTCAAATGCAGTTTGTAGCGCATCAAGTGCAAGTGCTAGGTCTGTTTCGTGTACACAAAAGCTAATGCTGAATTCGCATGATGACTGCGTGATCAATACAATTGATACGTTATCGTGAGCAAGCGCGTTAAATACCTTAGACGCCATACCTACTTTGCCTTTCATGCCTGGCCCTGAGACAGTTAGCATTGCAAGGTCTTGTAGGCTCGAAAGCGCTTTTACTGGCTCATCTGATGAATAATCGTTACCAATTAATGAGCCTTGTGCGTCTGGGTTATGCGTATTTTTAATTTCGCACGGCACGCCTGCTTTAGCACACGGTAAAATTGTTTTAGGGTGAAGTACTTTTGCACCAAAATAAGAAAGCTCCATCGCTTCTTTATAAGATAAAAAATCTACTTTAGTCGCTTTTTTAATATAACGAGGATCAGCACTGTATACACCATCAACGTCAGTCCAAATTTGGCAAATCTCAGCTTCTAAACATGCTGCTGCAATGGCTGCTGAGTAATCTGAGCCATTACGGCCAAGCGTTGTAAGCTCACCTTTATCATTACTCGCCGTAAAACCAGGCATGATATAGATAGTTGCAGGGCTTTCTTTAAGCACAGCTTGAAAGCGCGCTTTACTTGTTACTAAATCAGCCTCGGCGTCAATATAACCACCAGTTGAAGCGATACAGCTTGTTGCTTCTAAGTATCTTGCATCGTGCGAGTTCAATAAAGCCTGCATTAAAGAAACACTAACGCGCTCTCCAAAGCTAATTACAAATGCGCGAACTTGATCAGGGCAACATTGTATAAGTGATACGCCATCTAGTTTATTTTTAAGTTCCCTTAAGTTTGGCCAACTTGTAACTACTACACCACTTTTTTCAACGTCAGCTTTCAAACCTTCACAGCGGCTAACTAATGCTTGCCATTGCTGCGAAAAGTCAGAGCCTTGTTCTGCAGCACTTGCAAGTGCAACTAGCGAATCGGTCATTCCACCTGGAGCAGAAAGTACCAAAAGCATTTCATCTTTTAATTGTGCTTTAACTAGCTGAGCTACCTGTTGTAAGCATGCATAGTCGGCAAGCGAAGACCCACCAAATTTTAAAACTCGCATTGTTTATGTTCCTCATCCCATAAAACGAAAAAAGGCCTGTGTTCTAAGTGAACACAGGCCTTTAAATTTGTTGCACCGACCTATGCCACTATCCAGTAAGAATGATGGTTGTAATAATAATGGTCAGTACGCGATTAATTGTTTTCATATGTTAAGACTGCCTTAACAAAGGCTATGCTGTCAACCCTAAATTAAAAGATAAAACAGCCTTTTTTAACATGAAAAAACCTAATGAATGCCAAATTTATGCAATATTTCGTTTAAGTTAGATTTATTGATAGGTTTATCGATAAAGTCTATTGCGCCAAGTTGTGCGACTCGTTGCTTCATTTTTTCTTGTATATCGGCAGAAATAACTAAAACAAAGCACTCTATTTTTTCTGTTTTTATAGTCTCGAGTACTTGTATACCATCAACTTCGGGCATGGTGAGATCTAAGCACAATAAATCAAAGCTTTGTGCTCGTAAAAGTTCTAGAGCGTGCGCTCCATTTGTAGCTTGTTGTATTTGAGCGTCTATACATTCATTTAAACACCGCACGACTTGTTTACGGGCAACTGCAGAATCGTCACAGACTAATATCGAAAATTTCATCATGTTTACTACTACACAACCATCAAAGTTATTAAAAGGTTATTAAACTAATGCCTTCCATTGCATTTTAGACACTTTAACACGCCTCAAAGCACTCAGCGCATTAATAATTTAATACAATGATAAATATAGAATAAATCCGTTTAAGATATAATTAACCAAAGCAAATACTAATTAAGCCTACAATACATAACAGATAACGAATTTATTAATTTATACCTTGGTTTAAATACTTTGATACTACACGCTCACTTTTTGGATTTATCTTATTAAATTTTAACTTTTTTATTTATTTTTAGAGGTTTATTGACTAACTTTTAAATTACTATCGTAACGTTACAAAAATAATAAAGGATGAACAAGTCACTCATGTTACAAAAAAGTCTTTCTAAGAAGCTACTGACTAGCGTTTTATCCGTCTATTTTTTGCTTACCTTTGTAGTGACCTGTGGACAAGTGCTTGCTGAATACGTCAATACTAAAGACTATATTCGCGATGAACTTAGTACCTTACAAAAAACCTTTAGTCGCAGCTTAACACGTGCAATTTGGGAGCTTAATACCAAGCAAACAATTACAACAGCAGAAGGTTTACTCGCCATCCCCATGATTGAAGGGATTATTGTTCGAGACGACAGCGGCGAAATTATTTCACAGCTAGGGCGCTCTCTTGATATACACAAGCTATATAACCAACAGTTAGTACAAGAAGAGGTTATTTTAGAAGACGCAAAATCGGGTTTATTTGGTTATACCTTTCCACTTATTTTTGAATTTTCAGGTCGTGCTACTCAAGTTGGTGACGTTACCTTATTCTCAAGTCGAGAAGTTGTTTTTAGCCGCATTATGGTATCAATCTACTTTTTGATTGGTAATGCGATGATTAAAACCACCTTTTTGATCATCTTATTTTTAATGGCATTTAGAAAACTTCTTACAGACCCTTTAGCAGAACTCACTGAGCAACTAGAAAATTTAGAACTAGACGAGCTAGAAGGTCAACATATAGAAATAGAAACAGAAGAACATAATGAACTAAAAGTGATGGAGCAGTCATTTAACAAACTAATAGATAAAGTGGTTCAGTATAGAAAAGAGCTTGAACACACCCAAAAAGAACTCATTATAAGTAACGAAAAGCTTGATCAACACAACATACAACTTGAACAAGACGTAGCCCGTAAAACATCCAACTTAAGCCAAGCAATGATGGATTTACAGCAGCAAAAATACGAACTCGAAAAGCAAAAAATTGTCCTCACCGAAGAAGTAGACTTACGACGCAGCACAGAGCAAGAGTTAATTACAAAGCAAACTGAATCTCAGCGCTATATAGAAGAGTTAAGCCTTGCACAGGAACGTTTATTAGGCACAGAAAAAATGGCTGCGCTAGGCGGACTTGTGGCAGGTATTACACACGATATAAATACCCCTATTGGGATAGGTGTAACGGCAATATCATTTTTACAAGAACGCTTAAATAAACTCGAAAATGCTTATACCGAAAAAACACTTTCGCCAAAAGCGCTAGAAGAATTCATTAACGAAGCAAAGCAAAGCACAAGCTTACTAACCACTAACTTAGATAGAGCTTCGGAGCTTATAGCTAGCTTTAAACAAATAGCGGTCGATCAAGCCAGTGAAGCAGTAAGAACCATTAACTTTAAAGATTACACTAACGAAGTAATACGCTCACTGCACCCAAAACTAAAAAAGACATCCCATACTATAAAATTAGAATGTCCTGATGATTTAGTTTTAAATCTACCTGCAGGGGCTATAAGCCAAATTTTTACTAACCTAATTATGAACTCACTTATCCATGGCTTTGAAGGTAAAAGCAACGGTGTAATGGATATTAAAATAAGCGCTGATGACACTAACTTAACTATTGATTACAAAGATGACGGTAACGGTGTTACCAACGAGCAATTAAAAAAATTATTTGACCCATTTTTTACTACCAAACGCGATGAAGGCGGTAGCGGATTAGGCACCCATATAATGCTTAATTTGGTCAAGCAAACCCTTAGTGGCTCTATTGATGCAACGAGTGAACCGGGCAAAGGTCTGCGTTACTATATTCAATTTCCGAAGAACATGGCTAAGCCACTGCCTATTTTTGATAAATATGAATAAATAAAAGTATATGCATTAAATTATTAGGCATGTTGATCTTTGGTGGTTGAATTTGCAGCAACATGTTTGGTTTTTAGGCAAGGCAGAGCCTATGTAGTGTGGTTATTCCCCATAAATAGGCGATAACGCAGCATAAATACCAAACATGCGCTGCCCTTTGGGTTCTTTCTAGGGACGATTAACTCTTTGTTGCCTACATGGATGTAGGTAAGGGGCGTGAGCAGGACGCGGAAGCTTTGCTCGGTTTTTACTTAGCCCACTAGGTTACAAACCTCGCGCCGCGATTTAATCGCCCCTAGATTGAACAAATTTCAATCCATAAAGTTCAACACGCCCTAGTAACAAATCAGTCATTTCGAGATGCTGTTTTTATTGCTATGATTGTACAAATTTTTCAAATGGATCAATTCCCCTATGTGGTTTAGTAACCTTATTTGTTACCGCTTTAAGCAAGACGTTTCATATACTCAAGAAGACTTTGATAAAGCATTAGAGCAAGATTTATTTCGCCCATGTACTGGTCAAGAGCTTGCAACATTTGGTTGGACAAAAGCGTTTGGAAAACATGGCGATACGCTATCGCATTTTTCTCAAAAAAGTATTCTAGTTTGCGCTAAACGCGAAGAAAAAGTACTCCCTGCTTCTGTTATTAATGAACTAGTTGCTGAGAAAGTTGATCTGATAGAAGCTGAAGAAAACCGCCCAGTTAAAAAGAAAGAAAAAGACGAATTAAAAGAAAACATTCTTCATACTCTTCTACCTCAAGCATTTAAAAAGTCGAGCTTACAATTTGCCTTTATTGACCAAGAAAACGGTTGGGTTGTTGTAAATAGTGGCAGCTTTAATAAAGCAGAAGAGCTACTAGCACTACTTCGTAAATCGTTGGGAACGCTTCCGGTTGTACCTGCGTTTGCTAACTACGACCTAGATGTATTTTTAACTGATTGGTTAACTAACTTTAGTACACCAGAAGGTTTTGCTATTGGCTCAGACGCTGAACTTGAAGAAGCAGACGACAGCGGCGCACAAGTAAAGCTTAAAGGTCATGATCTATCGTGTGATGAAGTTAAATCGCATTTAGAAAGTGGTAAACGCGTAACTAAACTTGCACTTGATTGGCAAGAGCGTCTTAAGTTTATGCTGCAAAACGATGGCTCTATCAAACGTTTAAGCTACTCTGAAACTCTAAAAGAAGAAAACGCAGATATTCCTAAAGAAGATATGGCTTTAAAACTTGATGCTGACTTTATTTTAGCTTCTGAAGAAATAAAGCAATTACTTGAAGAGCTAACTGCAGGTTTAGGTGACGTTGAAGATTTAGAAAAAGCGTAAATACCATAGTGCCTACCTGCATAAATATTTAAGCAATTTAATGAATTAAATAGCATATGTAAGTAGGTTGGTATAACAGATAAAAATCCGATAGCTAGTTTACTGCTATCGGATTTTTTTTATGAAATTTAGAAGCACTTATTTATATCTAAACCGCGAACAGTATTTAGCTAACGATCGACGTATTAAAACCTAAGGTAATCATCTTTTAAGTAGGAGAATACAGCATGGTTCAGAGGTAAGTTATGTAGAGTGATATGAGATTATCTATATACGCTTCAAGCTGGACTGCACAAAAGCTGAAATTTTTGATTTTAATTAAAACCATTAACTTACTTTGTGCAGATAACTTATTTTAGCTTTTAGCGTCTTCAACTTTAGGTTGGCGATATATTTTTATAATGTGATATAAATTTACAAGCGACAATAAGCCGTTGGTAAAAATAACAGGCACTGCGCCAATGGCAACACCGTATGCAGTAAATACAATACAACCAAACATGTTGTACCAACGCAGTTTTACTACATCTGTCATTGTTAACGATGCAACCAATAAAGCTGATGCAATATAACCTAAATATTCCCAACTCAATTGTTCTCTCCTAGCCTTTAGGTTAGCATTACATGTACTGCTATCTTATGGCACTTGTAAGTATTGCAAAGTTACAACAAAATAAAAAAGCTAACCTGCTTAAAAAACCTGAAAAAGTTTGCCGGAAAAGACCAGCAAATTCTTAAATCATTACACGGGAAATGAAGGTAAAATAATACTCTTAGCAAAGCTAATAATATTAGTAGCAAGTTAGCGTAAATTCTTAGTGTCTTAATGCTATCGTCATTAAGATGTAATAAATAGGACAAATGTCCGAAGAGCACATTGATGTTTCAATACCATTTTTCTAGTTACCTTGTTGATCAGCTTTTAACCTTTGCCGGTAGTAGCTATCAACAATCAAAAAAAGAAGTTCTGATCCATCAAGATCAGCCTTTAAGCAAGCTTGTGCTTGTACGCAGTGGCACTGTGTCGTTTAGTTACGACGTAGGTAATGGACGACGCCTGCTGTTAGGACAATTGGATTGTAACAACACCCTTATTGGTGAAATAGAAGCGCTAAATAATAATCCGTGTATATATACGGTAACGTGCTTTAGCGATGTCACTTATAACCTTATTGAATTAAGGCATTGGCGTGCTCTACTGCTTGAAAAACCAGAACTAAGCTTATACACAGCACAAACTATTGCGGCTAAGTTTCAGGAAAACCAAAAAATCAATTTAGATAAGTTATTACTACCACTTAGCTATAACATAGCTAAAGATTGCTTACTAAGGGCCGAGAACAACAACCCTACGCTACTTAGAGCCTACCCAACTGTAAATGCTGAAGCCGAACGTTTTGCTACCACTGAGCGAGCTTACAGACGTGTTGTTACAGAACTCGTAGAAAAAGGCTTGGTACTTAGAAGTAACGATGGCTTGCAAGCAGTCGATATACCAAAACTAAGTGAATACGTAGATAGCTTTGCTCAGCTTTAAAATAAAAAAAGGCCTTAACGGCCTTTTTTTATTTATGCAAATTACTAATTACTAATTACTTCTCTAGCAAAATGTCATGAATTTTCGCAAGATCAGATTTACCAGCAATAATTTCATCCGGTGTTAAACCCGATAATTCATGCGGGAACACTAACCACTCTTCAGATTCATGAATATAATAATCTGGAACAGTGTCCACTTTTGAGTTTTTTGGCTTGTAGTACGGGCATGCAATACGAATATCACGTGGCAAGTTTAAGCGCATAAGCTCTGAAAGCTTTTCTTTTAATGCAACAATACTACGACCTGAGTCAAATACATCATCAACAATTAATAATGAATCACCTGCATTTGCGTTCTCTACAATGTAATGTAAGCCGTGTACTTTAATTTCTTTCGACTGTTTACCAATACCGTAATAAGACGATGTACGTACTGCAATGTGGTCAGTCTCAATGCCTTTGTAATCGTAATATTCTTGAACAGCAATACCGATCGGTGCACCACCTCGCCAAATACCAATAATAAAATCAGGACGAAAGCCATCTTGGTATACTTGTGCCGCTACGCGGAACGAATCTTCAAGCAGCTGTTGAGCTGTGATGTAGCACTTATCTGACATAATTAGAAACCCCAGTGGTGGATATAAGATTTGAGCGCAGCTTAGAGTTAAGCAAAAATTAAACTCAAACAGGTATTGGCGACTGATTTTACCGTAAATGAAATAAAATTGCTTGCCTGTAAATTAAAAAATAGGCACCCAAGGGTGCCTATTTTTAGCGTAAAAAGCGTAATTTAGTAAATATTATGCTTTTTCTTGTAAAGTACGAGCAACTGTACGCATACCTTGAGTTGTTGCACCCGCTGCCCATTGACTTGTACTGCCCATGTTAAATGCAGCCGCTAAATCGATGTGTACCCAGCCTTTGCCATCGTTTGGCACAAAGCGCGATAAAAAGCCTGCAGCATTCGATGCACCGCCATAACCGCCACCTTTTTGCGCACGGCTATTTGCCGTATCAGCATAAGGAGATGGGCAGTTTTGTTGATGCCATTTTTCAAGAGGAAGTGGCCAAGCAGCTTCCATTTCTTGAGATGCAAAACTCTCAACTTCACGTACAAGTTCTTTATCAAGTGCAAATAATGCATTGTACTCTTGACCAACAGCAACAAGCGCTGCGCCAGTTAGTGTTGCTGCATCAATAATAAGTGGAGCGCCAGTCTCACCTGCGGCCATTAGGCCATCGGCAAGTACTAAGCGACCTTCAGCATCGGTGTTTACAATTTCAACTGTCGTGCCATTTTTATAAGTAAGAATATCACCTAATTTGTATGCATGACCCGAAATTAAGTTCTCAGCACAACATAAAAACAGTTTAATACGTTTTTCAATACCACGGTTAATAGCCAATGCTAAACCTGCAGTTACTGTTGCAGCGCCGCCCATGTCGCACTTCATACCAAGCATACCTTCGCTTGATTTGATTGAGTAACCACCTGAGTCAAACGTAATACCTTTACCTACAAGCGCTGCACTTACTGGTGCATTTTCGTCGCCTGTTGGGTTGTAATCAAGCTCAAGCAATACTGGCGGGCGAACACTACCGCGACCAACAGCATGAATACCAATCCACTGTTGTTCTAGTAACGCATCACCTTTAATAATTTGGTAACTTACATGCTCAGGCGCTAATGATTGAATAAACTCAGCCGCTTTTTCAGCAAGGCTTTCTGGGTAAATGTCATCGGCAGTCCCGTTAACCATTTCACGTGCCCAAATTGCTGACGTTTTTAAGTGAGCAAGTTCTTTAATATCTGATTGTGCGTTATCAACAAAATCAACACCGTTTAACGATTTTGGTGTTACAAAGCCTTGATAAAAAGCCCACTGACTTTCTGTACACCAAGCATCGCCTGCTAATTCAACGTTTTTAATACCTTGGATTGCAATAGTACGACCAGCTTTTTGAACATTTTTCAATGTTTCTTGCTCAGACAAATGAACAGTTGCACCGCGCTCATTAAAAGACAATGACGCATTATCGCCCCAATGACTCGCTGCTGCTTGTTCGCTTAGTTGAACAACAAATTTTTCACTCATGTTAGAATACCCTTGCACTTAAATGTGCCACCGAGTTTACTATAGAGCGCTTAAGTTCCCAACAGCTTGAGATAAATAACATAAACCACACTGCTGTGCAGTATTTACGCTTTGGAAGTTATCATGAAGTACACGCCAACTCTGCAACCTGCCACCTTATTAAAACGCTACAAGCGCTTTTTAGCTGATTTACAATTAAGTGATGGCAGTGAATTTACCGCCCACTGTGCTAATACAGGTAAAATGACGGGATGCGCAGAGCCGGGTTTTGCTGCTTTTTATTCAACAAGCGATAACGCAAAACGAAAATACCCGCATTCATTAGAGCTTACGCAAAATAACTTATCGCAGCTTATTTGTGTAAATACAGCGGTGGCCAATAAAGTAGTAGAAGAAGCAATAAACAATAATGTGATAAGCGAGCTACTCGACTACAGTCAATTGCAAAGCGAAGTAAAGTACGGCAGCGAAAACAGCAGAATCGACTTTTTACTCACAGACGAAAATAAGCCTGATTGCTACGTAGAAGTTAAATCAGTCACATTATTAAGCGAAGATGCACCACAAAGCGGGCAAGGCTACTTTCCTGATGCGCAAACACTGCGCGGACAAAAACATATTCGCGAACTAATAGAAATGATCGAACAAGGCCACCGAGCAGTATTACTGTTCGCTGTTTTGCATGAAGGAATAAATACAGTAAGTGCAGCTGCGCATATTGATAAAAAATACGCCACGCTATTAAGCCAAGCAATAATAGCCGGCGTTGAAGTATTAGCATACAAGGCCACAATTTCTGCTAATGAAGTTTTACTTCATAAAAAAATAGTATTTGCACAATAGTGTATTAAACCAAGGGATTGAACTAAGCGTAATTTGCAAAATAAGCAAAGTACTCAAATTAAAAAAAGTTATACAAAGTGAATTATAAAAATTAACTTGTTTTTAAAGCTTTTGCCCACATAACAAGGCAAGTTTTAGAAAGCGAATATGTGAATTAATTAAAAGTGTAAATAAACTATTAATACACTTTTTACTCAGTAAGCATGGTTGAAGCTAATTCGATTAATTAAAAATAAATTTGCCTAGGGTATAAGATTCTGTTATTTATACCGCCGGCTAATGCTGAGGCATTAAATTAAGGATTTAGGAGAGAGTTATGCCAGACCAAAAGAAACATGGTTTATTGGCTCAAGCCGGTTTAGAACCATACCAAGAAAAACCAGGCGAAGAGTACATGAATGATGCACAACGTGCTCATTTTAGAGCGATTTTAGAAACTTGGCGTAATGATTTACGTAACGAAGTTGATCGTACTAAATCGCACATGCAAGACGAAGCTGCTAACTTTCCTGACCCAGTTGACCGCGCTGCACAAGAAGAAGAGTTCTCTTTAGAACTTCGTACTCGTGACCGCGAACGTAAATTAATCAAAAAAATTGAAAAAACAATTAATTTGATTAAAGAAGATGATTTTGGCTTTTGTGAGTCTTGTGGCATCGAAATTGGCATACGTCGCTTAGAAGCACGTCCTACTGCCGATTTATGCGTAGACTGCAAAACACTTGCAGAAATCAAAGAAAAGCAATCTGGACGCGGCTAATTAATACTTATTAATTAGTTATGTCTCCTACAGCCGTTACTGCGCCTATGCGTAAATATCGCGGTCGTTTTGCACCGTCTCCTTCTGGGCCATTACATTTTGGCTCACTTGTAGCGGCTGTGGGTAGTTATCTAGATGCAAAAGCTAACCAAGGAGATTGGTTAGTTCGTATTGAAGACATTGACACTACGCGCGTGGTTAAAAACGCCGACTCCGATATTCTTAATACCTTACATGCCTACGCCCTTCACTGGGACGAACCTGTTGTATATCAAACGCAGCGTCTGCCTTTATACCAAGATATTACCCACTCACTTTTAAAACAAAACCTTGTTTATGGTTGCACCTGTACTCGCAAACAAATAAAAGCCATTGGCGGTATTTATCAGGGGCATTGCCAAGCACTTAATCATAATACTCAATGCGGTGCGCTTCGCTTAGTTCAGCAACATCCAACGACTCAATTTAATGATTTAATTCAAGGTGATATAACGGTAAATAGCGCCCTTTCCCATGAAGATTACTTAATTAAACGCAGCGATGACTTATTTGCATATCAACTTGTTGTGGTCGTCGATGATATTGCTCAAGGGATTAATCGAATTGTAAGAGGTGCTGATTTAATTGAGCCAACCGCACGGCAAATTAGTTTGTTTAAACAACTCAATAGCCCTGTACCTGAATTTGCTCATTTACCTTTAGCGGTTGCCAAGCCTGGTTTCAAATTGTCTAAACAAAATTATGCTCCCGCCATTAGCAAACAAAATCCAAAGCCTGCTTTAATTAGTGCATTTGAATTTTTAGGGTTGCCTGTTATAGCTGATTTAATCGATTTAAATATTGAACAATTAATCGCTTGGGGAATTAAAAACTTTAGCTTAAAACAGGTACCACAAGTATCCGAAATACAAATTTCTCAGCATCCACGTAGTCAGAAAGTCCAATTTACACATTTAAGTAAATAAAATAGCTAAAAACGGCTTAATTTCAACACATCAACTTAATTTTTAAACCCTGCTGGTATATGATAGCCGCCTAAATATATGCTAATTACGTCAAACAGCTTGTACTGGGCTATAACCGCCCCATTTGCTGTAACTTTTGATTGCGATGCAGAGTCAATCACACCTTCTAGGAGACAGACTATTATTTCCAAGCTTTTTCAATTTTGCCGACAAATAATCGGCCCGAATACCAGTGCCGAAAGCGCTTCTGTAAGCAGTGAACCTATTGTTGTCACTCGTGGTGAGCATGGTATTTCTCGCAAACAATTTAGCCCAAATGCAATCAAAGTATTATACCGCTTAAAAGACGGTGGCTACGATGCCTACCTTGTTGGTGGTTGTATTCGCGATATATTGTTAGGCCAACAGCCAAAAGATTTTGACGTAGTTACTAATGCCACGCCAGATCAAGTAAAAAAACTATTTAGAAACTGTCGCCTTATTGGTCGTCGCTTTCGTTTAGCACATATTGTATTTGGCCGTGAAATTATTGAAGTGGCGACTATGCGTGGCCACCACGAAGCGCAAGAAGACAAAAATCAAATAAGCCAATCAAGCGATGAAGGCCAATTACTACGTGACAACGTATTTGGCAGTATTGAAGAAGATGCAGAACGCCGCGACTTTTCAATCAATGCACTTTATTACTCAATCAAAGATTTTAGTATTCACGATTACGCCAACGGCTTAGCGGCAATTAAAGCTAAACAAATTGAGCTAATCGGCGACCCTGAAACGCGTTACCGCGAAGACCCTGTTCGTATGTTACGTGCAGTTCGCTTTGCTACTAAACTTGATATGAGCATTGCGCCTAAAAGTGAAAAGCCAATTAGTGAGCTTGCAAGTTTGCTTGATAACATTCCGCCAGCACGTTTATTTGAAGAAATTCTTAAGCTGTTTTTAAATGGCAAGGCCGAAGCCAACTTTTTAATGCTGCGTAAATACGGCTTATTCCGCTCACTGTTTCCTGAGCTTGATAAAATCTTAGATAAAAACCCAAGTGGCTTAGAACACACGCTTATTCAGCAAATGTTTCAAAATACCGACAAACGTATTAATGCCGATAAAAAAGTAACACCAGCGTTTATTTTTGCCGCACTACTTTGGTTCCCGCTGCTTGAACGTACTAAAAAGATTCAAAGCCAAGAGCAACTTGCAGAATACGATGCTTTCGCACAAGCAATGAATAAAGTACTAAGCGATAACTCACAACACATTGCGGTTCCTAAACGCTTTACTTTAGGTGCTCGCGATATTTGGCATATTCAGCACCGTTTGGATAAACGCGCAGGCCAACGTGCTTACAGACTAACGCAGCAACCTCGCTTTAAAGCCGCCTACGACTTTTTACTCTTACGCGTAGATGCAGGCGAAACACAGCATACTGAGCTTGCCCAGTGGTGGACACAATACTTAAGCCAAGATATAAACGGCCAAAAAGAGATGGTTAAAAACTTAGGCCATCAAGGTGGTCCTAAGCCGCGAAAGCGCCGTCGACCTACTAAAAAGCCAGCTGAGTAATAACATGCACTGTGTTTATTTGGGTTTAGGTGCCAACCTAAACTCACCAAAAGAGCAGCTTGATAACGCGGTAATCGCGCTTAAAAAGCTGCCTAATTGTGAATTTATAAACGTATCGCATTACTATGCAAGTAAGCCTATGGGCCCACAAGATCAACCAGACTATATCAATGCAGTAGCGTGCATTAAAACGACCCTTGAGCCAGAGCAATTACTTGATTTAACGCAACGTATTGAACTTGAGCATGGTCGAGTAAGAAAGGCTGAGCGTTGGGGTCCACGCACACTTGATATAGATACTCTATTATTTGATGATCAAATTATAAATACGGTGCGCTTAACTGTGCCTCATTATGGTTTGAATAATCGCGAGTTTGTGGTTTATCCACTATTAGAGCTTGCACCTGAACTTATTTTACCTAGCGGCATTGCATTAAAAACCATTGCAAATAATTTACCGCTCAACGACTTACAACAATTACCTCTGTAATTAACCTAGGCTTTTGCCTGCGAGGATATTATGTCTAAAATAACCGTTTCTACTTTAAATAAAATGAAAGCAGAAAATAACAAAATTACTGCATTAACAGCCTATGACGCTAGTTTTGCAAAGTTATTTCATGATAACGGCGTTGAAGTTATTTTAGTGGGCGACTCTTTGGGCATGGTACTACAAGGCGGCGATGACACCCTTGGCGTAACCAATCAAGATATTGCATATCATACCCGCTGTGTACGCGCTGGTAGCCGCGAATTATTTGTAATTGCTGACTTACCTTTTATGACCTACTCAAGCGTAAGTGATACTTGTAAAAATGCAGCTGAGCTTATGCGCGCTGGCGCAAACATGATTAAGCTTGAAGGCGGAGAATGGCTTTACGAGAGCATTAAAACGCTTACTCAACAAGGTATTCCAGTTTGCGGGCATTTAGGCCTTACACCACAGTCAGTGCATGTATTTGGTGGCTTTAAAATACAAGGTCGCGAAGAAGACAAAGCACAAAAAATGATTGATGACGCAAAAGCACTAGAAGCTGCTGGCGCACAATTATTAGTACTTGAATGTATTCCAAGTGCACTGGCAAAACGCATTACAGACGCTCTAAGTATCCCAACAATTGGTATTGGTGCGGGCAGTTTAACTGACGGCCAAATACTGGTAATGCATGACCTTGTTGGTATTTCAGCAGGTTACATTCCTAAATTTTCTAAAAACTTTTTGCTCGAAACAGGCAATATGCCTGCAGCCGTTCAAAAGTATTGTACAGACGTTAAAAATGGCGCGTTTCCAAGCGCTGAACACGAGTTTAAATAATGCAGTCAATTACTGAAATCAGATCGTTACGTAGTCAAATTAAAGCATGGCGCCAAGCGGGTCTTAGCGTGGCACTTGTGCCAACGATGGGCAACTTGCACCGTGGGCATTTTTCGCTAGTAGAAAAAGCAAAAAACTTAGCCGATAAAGTCGTTGTGAGTATTTTTGTTAACCCAATGCAATTTGGTGCTAACGAAGATTTAGATAACTATCCTCGTACACTAAACGAAGATAAACAAGGCCTTGCAGAACTAGGCACTGATATTGTATTTACCCCAAGTGTAGAGACAATTTATCCAAATGGACTTGGCGCACAGAGCTTTGTAGATGTGCCTGATATTTCATTAGGTTACTGTGGTGGCTCACGCCCTGGTCACTTTAGAGGTGTTGCCACGGTAGTTACAAAATTATTTAATCTTGTACAACCCGATTACGCCTGCTTTGGTGAAAAGGATTTTCAGCAACTGCAAGTAATTAAAACCATGGCACGCGACCTATCAATTCCGGTTGAAGTTATTGGTGTACCTACAATGCGAGAAGTTTCTGGCCTTGCTATGAGCTCACGTAATGGTTACTTATCTGATGAGCAAAAAGCGACTGCAACCGTATTATTTAAAGCACTTAATACATGCGCTGAGCAACTTAAAAGCGGCGAAAAAGACTTCGTAAAACTTGAAAGCTTAGCTAAACAGAGCTTAGAGCAAGCTGGCCTAAAGCCAGACTATTTTGAGATTGCTCAACGAGATACATTAAAAACTGCTACAATCGAAGATACTCAATTTGTTATTTTAGCCGCAGCCTATTTTGGTGGTGTTAGATTGATCGACAATATTCAAGTCGAAATTTAATATTATTGCGACTCCATTTTAAGGATAAGAAGCATGCACACTTTAATAAAAACAAGCGTAGTCGCCCTTACTTTTGCACTATTAGTAGGCTGCCAAAACCAAGTTGAAAACCCTGAAATGAATCAGTGTGCTCAACAAAATTACCAATGCGAAAGTACATGCGAACAGCAAACAACTGCTGAGGGCTTAAAGCAACAAGTATGCTCTGGAAAATGTGTTGAGAGCTATAATCAATGTAAAGCACAAGCCGAAAAATTAGGTAATATTTAATTCCTTAAAGTTTTTAGTTTTAGGCACAAAAAAACCGCTCAATGAGCGGTTTTTTATTGCCTATGTTTTATCATACCAATTTTATTAAAAACATGACCATTCTAGCGTATTAAATAACTCACTAACTACGTTAAAAATTATTTATATAGAACAACTATGTATCATAATTTTAGCCTTGTTATTGCGCTATTTTCTTATCGCTATAATAACTCACTAATTTAATGCAATTGGTATTAGTTCAAACCAAGCTTTTTAAGTTCTGTTTTTACTAGCTTTGCAGAAAGTGGTACATAACCATCTTTTTCTACAATTTGCTGACCATCTTTTGAAAGTACCATTTTTAAGAATTGCGCTTCCATTGGAGACAACGGCTTGTTTGGGTGCTTATTCACATAAAGGTATAAAAAGCGAGATAATGGATATTTGCCTTGTGCAACGTTATCAAGTGTTGCATCAACAAAGTTATCGCCTTTTTTAGCTAGCGGTACTGTACGTACGCCCGATGTTTTATAACCAATACCTGAGTAACCAATTGCATTTAATGAAGATGAAATTGACTGTACTACTGATGCAGAACCCGGTTGCTCATTTACATTATTACGGAAATCACCTTTACAAAGTGCTTTCTTTTTAAAGTAGCCATACGTACCTGATACTGAGTTGCGTCCGTAAAGTTGCACATCTTTAGCTGCCCAATCACCTGTTAGGCCGACATCGCTCCAACGATTAACTTGTTCTGGTGCGCCACATTTACGAGTAGATGAAAAAATAGCATCTACTTGGTCAATACGAAGACCTTCAATTGGGTTATCTTTATGTACAAATACAGCAAGTGCATCAATAGCTACGCGAACTTCTGTTGGCTTGTAACCGTAACGTTTTTCGAACGCTTCGATTTCTTTAGATTTCATTTTACGGCTCATTGGACCTAGGTTAGCTGTACCTTCGGTAAGTGCCGGTGGTGCAGTAGAAGAACCTGCCGCTTGAATTTGAATATTTACATTTGGGTAAATACGTTTGTACTCTTCAGCCCAGAACGTCATCATGTTGGCTAAAGTATCAGAACCTACTGATGAGAAGTTACCTGAAACACCACTAATTTTTTGATACTCAGGAATATCTTGATCTAAAGCAACTGCTTGTGCAGATACAAAAGTTGTAACAGCCACACCCATTGCGGCAACTAAGTTTTTAAATTTCATGTAGGGTTCTCCGGTTTGTTCGTCCCATTTTCTAACTGCTGCCCACTCTAAAGTGAGTACATGACAGTTACATTACTCTTAAATGACACTTTTATGACTTTGCTTTTCAGCCTAATTACTTAGCTAGCGAAACTATCTTATCTATTGAAAATTCGAAAGAAAAACACGAACCTTTGTTAACTTCACTGCTAATATTTAATTTACTATCGTGGCGCGTTAGTACATGTTTTGTAATCGCAAGCCCTAAACCTGAGCCACCTGTTGTTCTGCTGCGGGCTTTATCAACACGATAAAAACGCTCAGTTAAACGGTTAATATGCTCTGGCGCAATACCATCACCATTATCGGTAACACTAAAACACGCTTTATTGTTTTTGCGCTGCCAACACACTTCCACTTTGCCACCGGGTTTAGTGTAATGAATGGCGTTAAATACTAAATTAGAAAACGCACTACGCAGTTCATCCTCAGAGCCTTTAATATCGAGGGTTTTATCAATATTAAAAATAAGCTCATGGCCTTTGTCTTGATTAATTGAGTTTGCCTCAGTGTGAATATAACCAAGTAATTGCGGTACGTTTATGGCTTTATCGTTATCTTGGCGACGAGCACCTTCAATACGTGAAAGCGATAATAATTGGCTGACTAAGCTATCCATGCGCTTGCATTGTTCAAGCATAGTATTTTGCGCTTTGTTCCACATTGCTGGCGGCGGCATCATGTCGCCATCCATCATCTCAAGATACCCAGTAACCACTGTAAGCGGTGTACGTAGTTCGTGTGACACATTGGCAACAAAGTCTTTACGCATCTGTTCTAGCTGTTTTAAGCGCGTTACATCACGCACAACAACCATAAGTTGCGTGCTTGCATAAGGCATTACCCTAAATTCTAGTACTTGCTCAATGCTATGGCCATTATCCAGCTCAAGCGCGTCGTCAAATTCACCTTTGTGCATGTATTTAGCAAACTTAGGTTCGCGAATTAAATTATCAAGACGCTGACCATGATCGGTTGGCCACTGCAAACCAAGCACTTTAAGGGCTAATTGATTACACCACACAATACTTAAATCGTTTTGTAATACCACTACCGCATCAGGTACTGCTTCAGCCCCATCGCGAAAGCGACGAATTAAATCAGCAAGCTCATTACGTTTTTTACGATTACGGTGCTGTAGATGATAAATACCTTCAAACACTTGCTCCCATGCACCCTCGCCCTCAGGTGGATTAAAGCTACGTTGATTAAGTAGCCAATCGCTCAAACGATAAAGTTGATGGTAGTGCCAAATAAGGAGGGAAAAAGATCCTAAAAATAAAAGCAAAAATGGCGCGCCAACTAGCACACCAATTAATAGTAAGGGTAAAAAATAGATAAACAGGCGCTTTACTAACGCCTGCTTATTAACAACTCGATACATACACTCACTTTACCTTAGAGTAGTAATACATGCGTATTTCATACATTAGCTAAGCTTTAAGCTGATCACAGCTTACTTGAAAAACGATATCCAGCACCACGTACAGTTTGCACCAAACGGTCATGTCCAAGTGGGCCAATTGCTTTACGCAGACGACGAATGTGCACATCAACCGTGCGATCTTCTACGTAAACATTAGTTCCCCATACATGATCAAGCAGTTGTTCACGGCTATAAACACGCTCTGGGTGAGTCATAAAAAAGTGCAGTAATCTAAATTCGGTTGGCCCCATATCAAGCTCGTTACCTTCTGAGGTAACACGATGCGAAATAGGGTCTAAACGCAGGCCATGTACTTCAATAGCTTCTTCTAATGAGGTTGGCGATACACGGCGAATAACCGCTTTAATACGCGCCATAAGCTCTTTAGGAGAAAACGGCTTAGTGACGTAATCGTCAGCACCTACTTCAAGACCGCGTACTTTGTCTTCTTCTTCGCCGCGGGCTGTAAGCATAATAATTGGGATTTGGCGGGTGTGTTCGTTTTGCTTAAACTTTTTAGCAATTTGAATACCGCTTCCACCTGGTAACATCCAATCAAGTAAAACCATATCTGGGTAAGGTTCAACCATAGCTGCAATAGCAGAGTCGTAATCTTCTGCTTCAATTGCTTGAAATCCATTTTGCTCTAAAACAAAAACCAACATCTCCCTAATAGGAGCTTCGTCATCTACGACTAGTACTTTACGTGACATTCCAATTTATCTCTTACGCTATCGAATTAGTTTTCATTATTATGACTAAGTATGACATTTTTATGAAAGTGTAACGTGTAAATTAAAATGGTGGTAAAAAAAACACAAATTAGTGACAAAAAACCTCATTAACGTCATATTTTTAAAACCTTTTTAATATTTAACGTAATAAAAAGAGATTTACGATAAATTTATAAAATAGCTAATTTTTGAAATTATCTACTTTTTGTCGCTAATTAAATCATTAAATAATACAAAATCAGCTGGGATCATTGTTTTACTAACCAAGACTTTTTTACAGATCGATCGTTTAAAAGTAACTTTAAAGCTATTTTAAAATTAACAAACCCGCCTGTGTAACAATCAATACGTTTAAAAATAGATCTAAATTTTACTAAGCCCCAAATAAAGGATCAGATTTTTACCAAGCCGATCCACTCTCAGATCAGAGTTGTACCTAGTCAAAGCCATAAGTTGTTGATTGTTTATACAAATAAATAACGATCAAATTATCTCAGAGCCTAAAATAGCGAAAAAGTGTATTTGGCTTAGTAAAGTAATGATCCGAAAAGGCTGTGTTAGTAAATGCGTGATCCCAAAGTACGGCGTTGATAGTACAGCGATCTGATCAATAGAAGCCGTAACCTGCAATATAAAAAGGGCTGACATTAAAAAAGCCAGCAACAAAGTTACTGGCTTAAATGATCAATTATAAATTGATCTATTATCTAATTTTAGGGTCTAGTTCGCCGCTTAAGTATTTAAGGTGCATTTCATCAAGTGAAATTGGCTTAATTTTACTAGCCTGACCAGAAGTACCAAACGAGTTATAGCGTGCAACACAAATCTCTGTCATTGCTTTAGTTGCTTCAGCTAAGTATTTACGTGGATCGAAGTTAGATGGGTTAAGCGCCATATGACGGCGAATTGCACCGGTAGATGCTAAACGTAAATCGGTATCAATATTTACTTTACGAACACCAAACTTAATGCCTTCAACAATCTGTTCAACTGGCACACCATAAGTTTCTGGAATTTCGCCACCATACTGATTAATAATTTCTAACCATTCTTGAGGAACTGAAGATGAACCATGCATCACTAAATGCGTGTTAGGAATACGTGCATGAATCGCTTTAATGCGGTCAATCGCTAAAATGTCATCTGTTGGTGGGCGAGTAAATTTATAAGCTCCGTGCGAAGTACCACAGGCAATTGCAAGTGCATCAACATGTGTTTTATTTACAAAGTCAGCCGCTTCTTCTGGGTCTGTTAGCATTTGCTCAGTGGTTAGTAACCCTTCTGCGCCAACACCATCTTCTTCGCCAGCTTCACCGGTTTCCAGTGAACCAAGTACACCTAGCTCGCCTTCAACCGATACGCCACAAGCATGCGCCATAGCAACAGTTTCGCGCGTTACTTCTACATTGTATTCGTAGCTTGAAGGAGTTTTACCGTCGCTCATTAACGAGCCATCCATCATTACTGATGAAAAACCAAGCTGAATTGAACGCTGACATACGCCTGGCGATGTGCCGTGATCTTGGTGCATAACAACCGGAATATGTGGCCATTCTTCAACGGCTGCTAAAATCATATGACGAATAAATGGAGCACCAGCATAAGCACGTGCGCCAGCTGATCCCTGAACGATTACTGGGCTGTTTGTTTTGTCAGCCGCTTCCATTATTGCGCGCATTTGCTCTTGATTGTTAACGTTAAAAGCAGGTACGCCGTAACCATGCTCTGCTGCATGATCTAAAAGTTGTCGCATACTGATTAAAGCCATTGGGTATTCTCCAATTTATCGACAGTAGTTCCCTACCATCTAGTTTGAACGGATGTGTTAGTTTGGCGTTACTACAACGCCACGAAAAACCACTGCTTTGCAGTAATATTCCGTCTAAATTAACTATTAAATTAGGGTGAGAGGTATTTAATAATTAATTGTCGGTGAGGGCTATTACCCCCTCACCTTACGCTACTAAAATTACTTAGCGCGCGACTCTAGCATTTCAACTGCTGGAAGTTTTTTGCCTTCTAAAAACTCTAAGAACGCACCACCACCAGTAGAAATATAAGAAACTTTATCGGCAATGCCGTATTTATCAATTGCGGCTAAGGTATCACCACCACCAGCAATTGAAAACGCATTTGAGTTAGCAATTGCTTGTGCAATAGCACGTGTGCCATTACCAAACTGGTCAAACTCGAACACGCCAACAGGGCCATTCCATACAACAGTGCCCGCATTTGCAATAATTTTTGCAAGCTTGCTCGCTGTATCAGGACCAATATCAAAAATCATATCGTCGCTTGTCACTTCGCTTACATCTTTAAGCGTAGCTACAGCAGATTCAGAAAATTCATTACCAACAACTACGTCAGTCGGTACCGGAATTTCACCATTATTAGCAATCGCTGCTGCACATAAACGGTTCGCTTCATCCATTAAATCAGGTTCGTAAAGCGATTTACCAACTGGGCTACCTGATGCAGCAATAAAGGTATTTGCAATACCGCCGCCGGTAACTAATTGGTCAACAATTTTAGAAAGTGAATCTAAAACGGTTAGCTTAGTTGAAACTTTAGAACCACCAACAATCGCCACTAATGGACGAGCTGGGTTATCAAGTGCTTTGCCTAACGCTTCTAGTTCAGCTGATAACAATGGACCTGCACATGCCACATCAGCAAATAAGCCAACGCCATGCGTAGATGCTTGTGCACGGTGAGCCGTACCAAATGCATCCATTACATATACATCACACAGTGCTGCAAGTTGCTTAGATAGCGCTTCGTCGTTTTTCTTCTCGCCTTTGTTAAAGCGCACATTTTCAAAAACAACAACTTCGTTATCCGCAATATCAACACCGTTTAGGTAATCTTTTTCTAAACGTACAGTTTGCTCAAGGGCATCGTTTAAGTAATCAGCTACAGGTGCTAGCGAAAACGCCTCATCATATTCCCCTTCCGTAGGACGGCCAAGGTGTGACATAACCATTACTTTAGCACCCATCTCAAGCGCTAATTTAATAGTAGGTAGTGCTGCACGAATACGCGCATCTGACGTCACTTTACCTGCTTTAACTGGTACATTTAAATCTTCACGAATTAATACGCGTTTGCCGTTTAAATCTAAATCTGCCATTTTTATGACCGACATGAACATCTCCTTAGTTAACGATACTGAACCTGAAAAATACGTTTAAAATTATTATATTAATAAATTACTTATTCACTGCCATCATAGCACGCGCTGTGTCGAGCATACGATTAGCAAAACCCCATTCGTTATCACACCATACTAATAACTTTATCAGTCGTTTGTGACTAACACGTGTTTGTGTGCCATCAATAATACAAGAATGTGGGTCGTGATTAAAATCAACCGACACAAGCGGCTCTTCGGTATAACTTAAAATACCTTCTAAGCGGTCTTTTGCTTGTGCTTTAAGTGCGTTATTTACTGCGTTTAAATCTACATCGGTATTAACCGTTACACTTAAATCCATTGCCGTGACATTTATAGTCGGTACACGTACGGCGATGGCTTCAAAACGGCCTTTAAATTTAGGTAAAATACGGTCTATACCACGGGCGAGCTTTGTATCAACTGGAATAATTGATTGGCTTGCAGCGCGAGTACGGCGTAAATCATGATGATAACCATCAATCACTTGTTGATCGTTCATCGACGCATGAATCGTTGTAATAGCGCCCGACTCAATACCAAATGCATCATCTAATACTTTAATAACCGGCACAACACAGTTAGTTGTACACGAGCCGTTAGAAACAATTGTGTGCTCGTTTTTAAGCTCATCGTCGTTAATGCCATACACAATCGTAGCATCAACATCGTTATCGGCCGGATGCGAAAACAACACCTTTTTAGCGCCTGCGGTAATATGTAACTGCGCATGTTCACGCGAGTGATAAACACCAGTACATTCAAGTACAACGTCTACATCGAGCGTTTGCCAAGGTAATTCAATTGGGTTTTCTTCACAAAAAAGTGCAATGGTATCGCCTGCAACACTAATGGTGTCTTCACCAAGTTTTACAGGAAAAGAAAAACGACCGTGGGATGTGTCGTATTTTAATAAATGAGCAATAGCTTCAGGATCAGCAAGTTCGTTAATCGCAACAATTTTTATATCGTCGCTCAAACCAGACTCGTATAACGCGCGGACAATATTTCGACCAATACGACCAAAACCATTAATTGCAAGTTTGATTGCCATGAAATATAAAATCCACTCTTTTAGCGTGCAGATAAAGGCAATACGCCTTTTAGATGGCTGTATTGTAATCGACCTTGAGCATTATTATAAGAGGGTAGCATTAGAAACTTTAAATTAAGGTTAAAGAGCTTACGCATTGCAAGCTCTTCGATGGTTCTGACTTTTTAAATTAAGTTTTTTATACTAAATTTTTCAATGCGTTAATTATATCTTCTGGCTCAGAACGAGTACGATAATCAACATCAACATAACGCCAAGTCACTTTACCTTGTTTATCTAAAACAAAGGTGGCAGGGATCGGTAAAACACGACTATTGCCATTGTTAACCGACTCTAAATCTAGGCCTCGGTCTACTCGCATATGCTCTAGTAAAAATGTGGGTACTTGCCATGCTACGCCGTAGCTTGCTGCTACATCCGCATTTTGATCACTCAGCACTAAAAAATCCATTTTACTTATTTCATCATCACTAAGTGAGCCATCGGGTACTTGCGGGCTAATAGCCACCAATTGTGCGCCTAATGCGTGAATTTCAGGTAAACGTGCTTCAAGCGCTTTGAGCTGTAAATTGCAGTACGGACACCAACTTCCACGATAAAAAGTAACAACCACAGGTCCTTTAGCAAGTAACTCGGTTAACTGCACCGATTGACCATGTTGATTTGGTAACTCAAAACTTGGTGCGCTTTGGTTTAAATCAAGTGCATTAGCACCTTGCTGAAACGCTTTTGCTTGTGCAATCGTTTCATCAACACCTTTCATGAAATCAGGATTACCTTTTCGCCCTGCGGCTATTTTTGCCTCAGTTTGTGCTTTTAACGTGTTATTTTCATCGCTCATAATATGGCTACCTTCAAATTAATCAAAAACTTAAAGCCAGCTTACATTATGAAAATGTATTTGAAATGAAAATTTTAACTTATTCATTTACTTCTAAATCAAACACCACGTTTATTGATGATTTAAATGTAATAGTTTCTTGCAGGTATCTACCTTGCTCAAATGGATTTCTAGTAACTTTAGAACCGGTTACAACTATTCTCTCAAAATTATCTGCGCCATAACCATAACTTGAACGGTTAGAATTTGAATTAATGCTGTAAATTTTTCCAAGCTCTGCGCCAAATGCTTTAGCAAGCTTACCCCCTTTAACTATAGCGTTATCTATTGCGCCTTGTGTTGCTTCAGCTTCTAACTGCGCGGCTTTTGAAGACATAAGCTCAATATTCGTCAGTTCATTAATTTTTACACTTAATGCAAAATCGATAAAATCATTCAACTTTTCAATATTTCTTAATGTTACTTTAAGTGTTCTTGTTGCTACATATCCTGCATTAATTGCTGTACCGCTCTCGACATTAAACTTGTCGTCATCATTGTAAGTTAACAGGCTTGTAGCAGAAACATCCGTCTCCTTAACACCGTACTTGCTTAATCCTTTAAGTAACAAATTTACTCGATCATCAACATCACGTTTAGCATCAAGTGATTTGTCTTTAAAGCTTATTACTTCAAAAGAAATCTTAGCCATATCGGGCTTTGCTAATACCTCTGCAGTACCCTGCACTGCAATATGGCGATTAGCAGGCAAGCTTGAATTAGCAAAAGTGATGAGTGGGAATAAGGTTAAGAAAATAGTAGTGATGAGTTTCATGTTCGTTCCTTGAAGTAATTAGTAAATAATGATTACGTAACTGTACCTATAGTTATACGGATAACAATAAAAGTAAACTGCTCTTTATTGTAGGCGGGAGTTTATCTCGCGCTGCATAAAGCCCCGCATACAGCCAACCTACGTCAACTCGCCTACTTTTAACTCTTTGCCACGGCTTATTTGATGGCACTGGGCTAGCAGTAACTCGGCGGTGGCTTGTGCATCGGTCAGTGCATGATGGCAATGATAGCTTGGTAACTCATAACGTGTGCGGCAAGCATTAAGGGTTAAATCATCTTGTTTAATTTCAGTTGAATGATGGAGTAAGCGCTTTTGTTCAATATGGAGTGTGTCGATTATGAGTTTAGGACGTATAGTTATATTGGCATTTTTAAGCGCTATTTTTAAAAACCCCCAATCGAGCATGGCATTATGAAACACTAAAATACAATCACTAAAGTGGCTGCTTAGTTGCGTTAATATACTGCACAAGCTCTGTCCTTTTGTTATAGCATCGTCGCTAATTCCATGAAAAACAGGACTTTGCTCAAGGCTTTTTACGTCTTTATTTATAAGGTGCTGTGACTCGCTCATTTTTATACATTGGTTATCTATTATCACCCACGCTACCGATACAATTTCGTGCTGTTTTGCATCAAGGCCAGTGAGCTCTAAATCAATCACTAAGTAACGTTGTTGTAAGGCATTTTTGCCTAGTAATTTACGGCGCTTTAAATACCGAGTGAGCAGCTTTTTTACCATGTTAGTAATCCATCATTATAAACTGCCGCGAGCAAACTTAAACGCGGCGGCTTGCTGCGCTTGTTTAACAAGGTAAAACGCTTCTTTTAGTTGATGGCGCTCTAGTGAGTTTAATTTATTAGGGTTAATGCAATTACTCGGTAAGCCCTCTTCGTTTATTTGTGTACTCAAACGAAGCTGCGTTAAGAACCGCCAGCAGTCTTTTAGGTTGTATATATCTTCTTTGCTGATCAGTTTATGTTTTAGTAGTGCGTCCAACCGCTCTTGTGTGTTGGCGCGCCTAATACCCGCTTTTAAAGCGTATAACCGCACTATGTCATTTATAATTACGACACCACGTTTTTTTAAATCTATGTATTTATTATTTTGATCTGTTTTTTCGGTTTTAAATTTATTAAATAAACCAATTGGCACGCTGTTGCTGCTTATGTCGGTTGCCATTGCGGCATAGAATAAGTCGTTACGCGATATACGAATTAGTTGCTCGCAAAAAGCCGTGTATAAAGCGTTTGAACCTTCAATAAATCGCAGGTCAAAAAATATTTTACAGTTGAGCATTGCATTAGGAGTAGGGCTTTTTATCCATTTAAAAAAGCGCTCGCTCCAGTCGTTTACGCTCATTCGGCACTCATCGCTGCTTGCCATAATATTACCTGGGCAACGCCTAATGCCGCACTCAACTAAGTTTTCACATACAAACTCTCCCATGCTTTTAAAGTAAGCGTGTTGTTCGGGGGTTAAGTCGTTAGGGAGTAATAAGCCGTTATCTTGATCTGAATGCAGAGTTTGCTCTTCGCGTGCTTGCGAGCCAAAGCAAATAAAACTAAAGCTGGTTGGCGCTGCGCCATGCTCTTCTTGAAATAAGTGAATAAGGCGCGATGTAAGCGCATCAGTTAAACCACTCAGTAATTTACCAATTAGCGATATGTCGTCAATGTTGTACGAAAAACCACGCAAAAGTTCGGGGATTTCTTTTGCGTAGCGTTTTAAATCAGTAACAGTATGCGCTTTGTATATGCGCCCAATAAGCTGTACGGGGTCACTTTTTTGTTGGCGCAGTAAATCGGTGCTGGTTATCATTCCTATCGGGTTATGGTTTTCGTCAAGCACCGGCAAATGATGAATATTGTATTTAAGCATTAAGTGCAGCGCCGAAAACACCCGGTTATTTTCAAATATAAACTTGGGCTTGGCGGTCATAATACTGCTTACTGCGTCTTGTGGATCTACTTCGTCGGCAAGTACTCGATTACGTAAGTCGCGGTCGGTTACCACCCCTACTAAGTGCGCGTGCTGCGTTATCATTATTGACGATACGCCATGCTCTTTCATTTTTTTAGCACTTTGTCTAATACTTGCATCGGGCGTAAGCGTAATGGCGGTGCGGGTCATCAGCTCTGATATTTTACGTTCAGACCAACTATCGTTTTTACTTTTATAATGCGATGACAACAACCGGTTAGCATGAGCGCGTACAAAATATTGCTCAAACGATTTATATTCTCTGCGTAAAAAATCAAAGTGCGTTTGAGAGAGCATATACACTATGCCCTCTTTTTGTACTTCCAACCTATTTTGAATTGCCTCACCGGTTAACAGCGACGGAAAACCAAAATAGTCACCTTGCGCTAAGCGTGTAACAACATCGCCCTTACCATCAACTAGGTCATACAAACCAGAGCGAATTAAAAACAGTTTAGGGTTTTCACTTTGTAACCACTGAGTTTGGTTTTCGCGGGTGAGGTAAATAATATCAAGATGATTTACAAAATATTCGCATGCGCTGCTATCAAGCAGTGTAAAAGGCGCTTGTAAACAAACGTATTGGGCTATTTCCTGTTGTTCTACACTCATTGTATTCGCTCTTTAAATGGTGATGTACCAATCTAATGTACTTATTTATTAAACAAATAAAAAGCCCGACTAAAGTCGGGCTTTGGGTGCTTTATGTTTTCTAAACTATATCTATAAATTGTAGCCTAGTGGTCGTGTGCTTCTGCAGACCCTTTAGGGTTACGAATGCTTTCAACCATTTCTTGAATTTCAACTGGTGTGGGTTTAGTAAACTTAAGAACAATTGCAGCAACTGCAAAGTTAATAATCATACCAATTAAGCCAATACCTTCAGGTGAAATACCTAAGAACCAGTTTTCAGGGCTGTTTAGCTCTGGGCTAACAAACTTGAAGAAGATGATATACGCAGCGGTAAAGCCAATACCCGTTACCATGCCTGCAATTGCGCCTTCGCGGTTCATTGTTTTAGAGAATATACCCATAATAATTGCTGGGAAGAAACTCGCTGCCGCCAGGCCGAATGCAAATGCCACTACCGATGCCACAAACCCAGGCGGGTTAATACCAAAGTACGCGGAGATAACAATAGCGACCATGGCTGCCAACCTCGCTGCAAGTAACTCTTGCTTGTCGGTAATATCGGGCTTGAGAGTTCGCTTGAGTAAATCGTGCGAAACGGAGGTCGAAATAACCAGTAGTAAACCTGCTGTTGTAGAAAGTGCAGCGGCAATACCACCAGCAGCTACAAGTGCGATTACCCATGCTGGTAAGTTAGCAATCTCTGGATTTGCTAATACCATAATGTCGCGGTCTACGTTTACTTCGTTAGCACTGTTCGGATCGGTGATTTTACCCGCCGTGTAGAACATTTTGCCATCGCCGTTTTTATCATCAAATGTAATTAAACCTGTACGCTCCCAGTTTTTAATCCATCCTGGTGCTTCTGCGTAAGCTGTACCGCTACCGTCTTTACCATTAATAGTATCAACCATGTTTACTCGAGCAAAGGCTGCAACCGCAGGTGCTGTAGTATAAACAATCGCGATGAACACAAGTGTCCATGCTGCAGAAATACGCGTGTCTTTTACGCGAGGTACAGTGAAAAAGCGAACAATTACGTGTGGTAAACCAGCAGTACCTACCATTAACGCGCCAGTAATAGCGAACACGTCAATCATGCTCTTAGAGCCTTCGGTATATTGCGCAAAACCAAGTTCAGCGCTTAAGCCGTCTAGTTTATCAAGTACGTACACGCCATCGCTGCCAATTAATGTGGCACCAAAACCGGTTTGTGGGAAGAAGTGACCCGTCATCATCATCGAGATAAAAATGGCTGGTACAAGGTAGGCAAATACAAGTACACAATACTGCGCTACTTGTGTATAGGTAATGCCTTTCATACCGCCAAGTACGGCGTAGAAAAATACAATCACCATACCAATGTAAACACCGGTTTCAATTTCTACTTCTAAAAAGCGTGAAAATACCACGCCTACACCACGCATTTGCCCTGCAATGTAAGTGAAACAAATGAATATGGCACATACAATTGCCACTAAACGCGCGGTGCGTGAATAGTAACGGTCGCCAATAAAGTCAGGCACGGTAAACTTGCCGAATTTACGTAAGTAAGGCGCTAAACACATAGCTAATAGTACATAACCACCAGTCCACCCCATTAAGTAAACGCTGCCATCGTAACCTGCAAACGAAATAATACCCGCCATTGAAATAAACGACGCGGCGCTCATCCAATCGGCAGCCGTTGCCATACCATTAGCAAGAGGAGGTACGCCGCCGCCTGCTACATAAAACTCTTTAGTTGAACCCGCTCGGGCCCAAATTGCTATGCCGATATAAAGCGCAAAGCTTAAACCAACAATTATAAACGTGAGTGTTTGAACATCCATTGCTTAGCTCCTATTCGTCTACGCCGTATTTTTTATCTAACGTATTCATTTTGAAAACGTACACAAAAATCAAAGCAACAAAGGTATAAATCGCGCCTTGCTGGGCGAACCAGAAGCCAAGTTTAAACCCAAAAAAACGCACTTCATTAAGTACATCAACCAGTAATATGCCAAAGCCGAAAGACACGATAAACCACACTGCTAATAGTTTAAATAACAGTGAAATGTTTTCTGCCCAATAAGCTTTTGCTTGTTCTTCATCTTTAAAAGCCATTTTTGTTTTCCCCTTTAAGCACCGCAATATCGCGATGAGTGGTTTTTTATCTTCGCTTACCAATTTAGCAACGCTGGTTAAATATTGAATTGAGACCATAGTCGTAACAGCTTGTTAACGTTTACGTAAACTGCAGATTGAATTTTATTTAAAAAACCAAAAACCTTTTAATTACATAAAGTTAATCATTTATGGATATTTAAAATACAGGAAATGTTACAAATTAGTTAATACTGCGACATTAGTCTAATATAATTACAAATTTAAATTTAACCACTTAAATTCAACAACTTAAAATATAAATACCATTTAGAAATAAAAATCTGCACGCACACTCGCTAGGAGTTCTGGTATTGTGTTAATTCCTCATAGGGTTGAGGAACTATTTAAAATAATAAGGTTTAATAACAACATGACTGCCGTACTCATTATTGTTGCTTTAAGTTATATAGGTGTGCTGTTTTGGCTTGCCAACTGGGGCGATAAAACAACACCTTTGGCAAAGCGTATTAGCCACCATCCTTTTGTATATTCACTGTCATTAGGCATTTATTGTACGTCGTGGACTTATTACGGCTCGGTAGGTACAGCGGCCACCAGCAGTTGGAGTTATTTACCCATTTTACTTGGCCCTGCTTTGTTGTTTTTTTTCGGCCAAGGGTTTTTACGTAAATTGGTACTTGTGAGTAAAAAGCAAAACATAACGACTATTGCCGATTTTATTTCAGCTCGTTACGGCAAACGCCAAACTACGGCGATTATGGTTACTGTAATCGCGTTACTGGCGACTATTCCCTACATTGCACTGCAATTAAAAGCGCTCAGTACCAGCTTTTTACTGCTGCAAAGTAGCACTAAAATATCCGGTGATATGCTCGCGCTTTCGGCTACATTAATTATGGCCTTATTTGCCATATTTTTTGGTACACGCAAGGTTGATGTAACTGAATATCGTTCTGGGTTAATGCTTGCTGTTGCATTTGAATCAATGATTAAACTGATTGCCCTTATTGCTGTTGCTGGACTTGCAGTATTTACACTATTTAACTTGCCCGAAACCGCTGCAAATAAAGTAACCGAATCGATTTGGGATCACTGGACTAACTTTAACTTTTTTAGTTTTAACTTTATTGGTCAGTCTTTAATGGCTGCGGCGGCTATTATATGTTTACCACGTCAGTTTCATGTAACCGTGGTCGACAATCAAAATAAACGTCACTTACTTACCGCTCGCTGGGCTTTTCCGCTGTATTTACTGTTAACCGCCGCAATGATTTTACCTATTGCCACAGCGGCTATTCATCCTGAAATTGGCAGTGGCTATTCACCCGACAGCTTTGTACTTGCCCTACCTTTAATTAACGACAATTCCTTTTTAACCACCTTTGTATTTATAGGCGGTTTATCTGCCGCTACCGCAATGATAGTGGTAGCCACGTTAACGTTGAGCACGATGATTTCAAACGATGTGGTATTACCGTTAATGCTACGCCGTAAATTTAAACGCAACTTAATTACTACCAGTTATAAGTCTCGAATTTTACTTGTAAGGCGCTTTGCTATTGCAGGCATATTAATTTTGGCCTATTTCTATCAGCAATGGTTTGGCCATAGCAGCGCACTGGCAAGTATGGGCTTAGTTGCTTTTTCACTTGTTACTCAATTATTACCCGCTATTGTGGGCGGTTTATACTGGCGAAAAGGCCATGCTTATGGGGTTTATGCAGGTTTAGTAGCGGGCTTTATTTGCTGGGTACTATTTTTAATGCTGCCAATACTCGATGCCGGAGCAACGCTTGATAGCGAGCTACAACAAACGCTTATAACGCGTGGAACCTTGATAGCTTTGTTTGCCAATATTGGGTGTTATATTAGTTTTTCACTTGGGGCTGAGGAGCGCTTAATTGATAAGATTCAGGCAGCTGCTTTTGTTAACCCTAAAGATCAGGCTATTTTATCAAGGCGCTTAAATAAAGACGTAAAAGCCACTGTTTACGACTTTAAAATACTACTGCAAACCTTTTTAGGTATTCAGCGCAGCCAACAAGTATTGGCGCATTACGCGCTCGCCCATCACTTGAGCGATAACAACGCACACCCAGAGCCTGAATTTATAGCCTACTGCGAACGCGCGTTAACAGGCGTGCTGGGCGCATCTTCCGCACAAGCGTTAATACATACGGTATCGTCGGGTAAGCGTATGGCGTTTGAAGAAGTTGTAAACTTTTTTGACGAAACCACACAAGCGCTGCAATTTAATCAAAATCTGTTATTTACCTCACTCGAAAATTTAAGCCATGGTATTTCGGTTGTAGATAAAGATTTAAAGCTAGTAGCTTGGAATAAACGCTACAGCGAAATGTTCGGCTACCCTGAAGGATTTTTAGAAGTAGGCCAACCCATAGAAGATATTATTAGATACAACGCTAACCGTGGTGAATGTGGCCCTGGCGAAATAGAACGCCAAGTAGAAAAACGTGTGCAGCATTTAAAATACGGCAGCTCACATCACTTTATTCGCCACCGTCGTAATGGCCAAGTATACGAAATGATTGGTAACCCGCTGCCCGATGGCGGATTTGTTACCAGCTTTTCGGATATTACCAATCACATAAGTACGCAAAATGCGCTTGAAGAAGTAAACATGGATCTTGAAAACCGCATAGAAGCGCGAACTCAAGAAGTGCAAACCATTAATAGAGACTTACAAGCTCAAATAGATAGCCGTGTACAAACCGAGCAAGCACTTACTTTAGCCAAACGAGAAGCAGAGCAAGCCAACGACAGTAAAACGCGCTTTTTAGCACTGGCGAGCCACGACATTTTACAGCCGTTAAACGCAGCACGTTTATACCTTGCTGCCATTGACGAAAAGCAACTCGACAGCACTAACCAAAACAGCTTTGAAAAATTAGGCGACAGTCTCGATTCAACCGTGCATTTAATGTCGGCACTACTTGAAATAGCCAAGCTAGAACAAGGCGCTATGACCCCAACCCCTCGCCACTTTTATATTGAAGATATTTTAGCGCCATTGCAAAGTGAATACGCTATTTTATCAAGTGATAAAGGCCTTAAGCTTAGTGTGCGTTCACACCAGCAAATTGTGCACAGCGATATAACCTATTTGCGCCGAATTATTCAAAACTTGGTCTCTAATGCAGTTAAATACACCGATAATGGCCGTGTATTAATTGCCTGTAGGAACCGAAAGCACAATTTACGAATAGAAGTATGGGATACAGGCCCTGGTATTAGCGAAGTAGAGCAAGCTAAAATATTTAACGACTTTTACCGTGTTGAGTCGGGCGATAACAAAGGCGTAGGCTTAGGCTTAGGTGTTGTAAAACGTATGGCTGACTTATTAAGTTTGCCGCTTGATGTGCATTCTGAGCCCAATAAAGGTAGCCGTTTTAGCATTGAAGTACCTTATGGTGACGAGCAGTTTGTACAACAAAAAAGTACGACAAACAGCCTAATAGAAAACCGTGCAGCAATTAATATTGTTGCCGTAGACGACGACCCTGAAAACCTAGCTGCAATGGCAAGCTTACTTAAAAAGTGGCAAGCTAATTACACGCTATTTGATAATGTAAATAATGTACTGGCGCACGCTAAGCAAAACGGTGCACCCGATGTTATTTTAATGGACTACCAATTAGGTAATGACTGCGATGGCATAACGCTAATTAAAACCCTGCGCGAAATTTGGCAAAGCCAAGTACCCGCTATTTTAATTACCGCAGTGCGCGACACCGAGCTTAAACAAGAAACCAAAGCCGCTAATATTCATTATTTAAGTAAACCAATTAAACCGGGCAAACTAAAGGCACTGCTTAATCACAGTACATAATAAGCGAGCAAAAAGTGATCAAGTTAAAAGCTATCAAGTAATAGCGTAAAACAAAAAGCCCAGTATCTTCACTGGGCTTTGCTTTATAAAGTGTTCAAAAGTTAAACTGGATTTACTCGGCTTCTAAGCTTTTGGAATAACCAACTTAACCCCACCAACGAAAGTCCCAATCCAATAAACGAAAGCGCTTTAAGTAAGCCCTCCAAGTTAGCCATATCAATTAAAAACACTTTAACAATAACTGCAGCTAGTAAGCCTAAGCCTATTTTTTGTATTAATAACTGGTTTTTTAAATGACCAAAAATAACAGTACCCGCCCCCATTACTAACCAAATAACAGAGTAGCTATAAAGCTCTGCATTACTTGCGCCTTTTGATAAGTAAATGTAAGGACCTTGCCAGTATTGGCGAATAAAGCTGTTTATTGCCAATAATATAAACCCACCCGCAACGGCCAATATAAATGGCGTAGCTTTAGCATTTATTGGTTTTACAAGCTTGGCCAGCCAAAGCGTTAATCCTGCAGGTACTAACCACAATAGTAATAACCAGTTAAATATTGGCAGCTCACCTATGTAAAGTGATTCAAATAATGGGTTATCGTCAAGTAGTGTCTTAATAGCAAAAAGCCCTGCTAACCCTGCAAGTGCAAAGCCCGCCACTTGGTATAACTTAGCTAAAGTACCGGCAAGTTTTGCTCTGTGTAAATACACACACCCTAATGCCAGCCAGTTACAGGTAAGGAGTATTTGTTCGTAAAAGTTAAGTGAATCAAATTGCGGATAATGCCCTACTAACTGATAACTTGTTTCGGTTGTAATAAAAAGCGCTAAACAATGAAGCGCTGCACCTTCCAGCCATATTTTAAGTTTTGATGAGTCAAAGCACTTAGCTGCGGCAAAAAATAACGCGATACATAACGGGTAAACCACTATGCTCCAATGCAAACCAAATACCGTGAGTGCATCGTAACTTGGCGTCCAAGGTGAAAGCGTAAGGCGCAGTAATAACGCAGCAACCAAGGCTTTTATAGGCCAATGTGGCATAGGCACGCTATAGCGTTTAATAAGTACGCTTATAAGTAATACTTGTACAGCAAGAGCAATGGTTAGGCCGCTGTCACTTAGTAGCATGGTAATTGCTAACGTAATATTGGCATTAGCGCCTACCCAATAAGTAAAACGCTGAAATAGCGTTGTATTATGCTGCGCGAGCTTTATTAAAATAGCCGCCACTACAAACAATACAACGGCCCAAAGTGGATATGCAGTACTTAACGCAAAATTAGGAATAAGCGTATATAAAGTCGCTATCATTACAAATACACTAAATGCCCCCGTAATATGAAACGCTAAACGCTTAATCTGTTTTTTACCGTAATAAAGCCCAAAAGCGGTAAGTAACAATCCGAGTAATAAACCCAAACCGTATTCATTTTTGAATATAAAGAGGGCGTCATCAAATAGGTTTGGCGAAAGATGCGTGCGTTCAGCACTTATAACCAATAGCGCTGCACTTGCTAATGCTACTGCTTGCCAAATATCCCAGCGGCTATTTTTAAGGACTAAAAATAACATTAGTACAATACTCAACACACCGATTGTTTGCCACTGCATATCAAAGTGACTTATTAGCATTGTAAATATTAAGGGTGCTATAAAGGCGAGTAATAATGCATGATCTGGAAGCACGTTAATTAAGCGTTTTAAACTGTGCGGGCGATGTTCAATAACATTCAGTTTTAGACCTAAGCTCGGTATAGCAATTAACCCGATAATACTCAGTAGAGCAAACGTTCCCATTAACCAAACGGTATTAATTTTAAGTAATGTAAAACCAACTAAATACCAACCAATATGCCCTGCCCATAATAAATACCACAACCAAGCTCGCTGTACTTTATGTGCAACTAACGCGGCCGACAAACTTACAAAGCCAACATACATAAATAATGCAAACAAGTTACCACTGCCAGTGCTAACCCATATTGGTACGCTGTAAGCGCCAATAATACCAAGCACGGCCAATAGCGGGCCTAACCTAAGCGCCATCGCGCTTGCACTAATTGCTATAATAGCTAACGCAAAAAATGCCACGGTAGGGCTCAGCATGTCGTAACTGCTGTAAGCTAAAAGCGTTAAAGCAAAACAGGTAATAAACCCGCCGCTTGCAAGCGCTGCGGGTATGTAATTATTAAAGCCTTCAAATACAATGCGTTTATGGTGTAAATAAGCCGCGGCTGCAATTAGGCCAAGCCCAAATAAGCCGCCTAAGCTCAGCCTCATTACAGGCGATAATAATCCCGCCTCTAGGCTGTATTTAGCTAAAAATATGCCACCAAAAGCAAGGGCGATAGCGCCTATCCAGGTCATCCAGTTTTGCTCAAACCCTGCGCGTAGTTTATTAAATAGTAATTCTATGGCTGATGCTTCAGCTGGTTTGGTTTTTTTAGGAGGCGCTGATGGCTGATTTATTACAGGTGGCGACACGCTTTGGGACGTTAAGTTTGGCTGTGTTTTATGAGCAATTGGCTCAGACCTTGAAAGCGCTGCCTGAGCAGTAGATGCTTCGCTTTGAGGTTCACTTTGCGATATCGGTTTATGTGTTTGTAAGTGTGTTACTTTGGCCCTTAAAACAGCCACTTCTTGTTTTAATCCATTTAACTGCACTAGCGCTATTAAGCCGCAGATAGCACCGGCAACTACAACCAGTATTACTATAACGGCTAACCCAACTAAATCATCCATGGCACACTCTTATTAATTATTATGCCCTGAGTGTACCTAATTATTAATGAGTAGGTAAATTTTGTTCAATAAAAAAGCCTAAGTACTTAAAGTGCTTAGGCTTTATGCTACTTAATATGTTTAGATTTATTCAACACTATCGGTAATAGTGCGCTCTAGGGTCATTTTATAACCTGAGCTTGTTGTTTCATCATGCTCTAAAATCAATATGTAGTTACCCTCTTGTGTAAAGTCCATATCGCTTTGTTGAATAAGCACAATTTGCTGACCATTATCTTCATATACAACATAAACAGTGTAAATTTCGTTATCTACAACCTGCTCTTCTTGGTCATACTTATCTAGGCCATCGACTACGTTACTGGTGTCGTCTACTGTTTCGCCGTTAAGTGTAAAGTACACATCAACATCTGAAACCGATTGCCCTGCGTAGCTTTCAATTAGGTTTACAACCGATACCGTATGGCTGTAACTACTTGGTGTTAGGTTTTCTTCAACGCTCATCATACGTAAACCGTTATCTGCGTCGTTATAAAAAATACCCACCGCACTTTGCTCACGCTCTAGCGTCATTAAAAAGTTATCAGCTAGTTTTGTACCTTCTTCGTCGTACATCGCTACGCTGTAACTATTAGGCGAAAGTTCAACATAATCGGTATAAGAGTCACTAGCGACTGTATTTGTTGTGTTTACAGTTGTACCGCGTGTAGCAGAAAAGCTCACTGGCGAGTAGTCATCAACCGTATTTATAAAACGTAATTGCCCCAGGGCAGATTGATGTTTAAGCTCAGTAACGTAGTTGTTATCGGTTACTACATCAAGCGTAATACCGCCTTCTTCTGTAGCATAACTTGGGCGGATCATTGCTACATAGCTTGCTTCGTCGTATAAATAAACAGATGACGACTCGTACACAACATCACTGCTGCCCGCTTCTGTTATGTAAATAGTGTAATAGCCTTCATCAATGCTTTGCAGATCTAACTCACTTAAATATTGAGCCGATGAAAAAAGTGTCGCGCTTTCAAATACGCCATCATCTGTTGCTAAGTAAATATCGTAGTTAGTATCCTCCCCTGCAATATTATAAAACCCTAAGTTAAACTCACCCGTATCGCTTGTGATAGGTACGCTAAGCTCTGTAAATGTAGGCTCATCAAAGTTGCCGCTCATTACTACTAACTGTGTTTTATCACCTTTAATAGAAATTTCTTGGTCGCTAATTGTTATATAGCTGTCGTTAGCATCTAGGTATTCAAAACTTACATCATAAGTGCCTGTACTGTAGTTATGGCGAGTAGTTACATCGGCAAAATCAGCGCCTGAGCGCTCTGTTTCTTCAACAAACAAACGTGTATATGGGCTATTGTAAGAGCCGTTATACAATTGGATGTAACCTGTAGAGCTTGAGCTATCATCAGAGCCGCAGCCCGACAAAATAGTAATTAGACTTAAGGGTAATGCAGCTTTTAAAAGGGAGTTGGTCATTAAGGTTATTCCTTATTATTAATATCCCCATTATGACCCAAACATTCTATTTTAATTTCATGATTTACAAAGCATTACCCTCACTGACATTTCCTTACGAAAACGTTAAAAAGTGTAGTAAATGTGCAAACAATAAGGACGTGTTTTTATATAATTAAAAACGCTTACGGGGCAATTTCAAAACGATCTCGGCCACTCTTCTTAGCTAAATATAAAGCTTGATCAGCGCGCTTCATTACTTTATCTAAAGGCTCATTAGCCGTTTGCATTGCAACACCTATACTTACTGTTAAGTGGCGAGAATTTTGAACATTTATGGTGTGCGCAAGATCAATTAATTGCTGCGAAAAATCACACGCTTGCGTCATATTATTTGTAGGCAAGTAGCCACCAAACTCTTCACCACCGAGACGAGCAAACTTGTTTTGGTGCGTAAAAGCATTGTCGTATTTAGTTGCTAGTTCTTTAAGCACTACATCACCAACATCATGACCAAATTCATCATTAATTGCTTTAAAGTGGTCTATATCGATAATTAAAATAACGTAAGGTGAGTGCTGAGTATCTTTAGCGTGCTGATAAAAATAACGTCTGTTATGTACCTTGGTTAAATCATCAATAATTAGCTCACGCGCTAATCGATTATTAATACTTTGTACAAAGCGCATCGTTTTAAATAAACCATAGGAAGTTAAAAGCATACCGCTGGTTCTGCATAAATCTTCAAAATAAATACTTACCCAGTAAGGCTGTATCACTATCTCATCGATTAAATCAGCTGTATTACCCATGGACCAGAGCATTAATCCGAGAGTCGAAAATGTATATGCAAGCTTTGAAAGTTTGGAGCACTGAACCATCCAAAATAAAAAAATAAGAACAATTAAATTAATAAAATCGGTAGTAAAACCGTAAACATTGTTTTGAACTTGTAAGGGAGGAAAGTTAGTTAGGGAGTAGGCTGAAAAGATAGCAATATAGATCAATAAAGCTAAACTTAAAACTTTATTGATCAAAGGCATTTTATAAAAATTAGAAAGTTTAACGGTGAGTTTGACTGTTTCAATCATATTAATTGCTAGGTTTTTCAGTACTTCATTTAAAAACTATAGCACAATAATAAAAACCCTCGCGGAGATAAAACCCTCGGTAATACTCAAAGTTACGCTTAAATCAAGGTACTAAGTCCCCATAATCCTAACACTAAAATAGTAATGCCGATCATGGCCTTAGTTTTGTGTTTACTAATGATTCGCTCAGCTTCATTACCTGCATAATAAACAATAATAGCCAGACCAAAGTAACGAATAGAACGCGCAATACCCGAGGCCAACAAAAACAGCCAAATAGAGTACTTAGTCGCGCCAGCTGCAAGCATCGCTATTTGAAACGGAATAGGCACTATGCCTAGTGTTATTACAAACCAAAAACCTTGATCTTGCATTTGCTGTTTAACGTTTTCAAATTGCTCAGGGCTCGAAAACGTATTAATAATCCAATCGCCAACCGCATCAAATAAATAATAACCCAACGCATAACCAAACAATGCGCCCACTATGCAGCCTAAAGTAGCCATTAGCGCAATAAGCCATAGCTTTTCACGACGAGCTTGCATTAGCGGTACTAATACAGCTTCGAGTGGAATAGGAACTATGGTTGACTCTAAAAATGACGTCACTGTAATACCGCTAAGCATATGCTTAGAGTCAATAAAATTACGCGTTTTTTCTTTTAGCTTTTTTTGAATGGCCATAGTAAATCCTTTTCACTTATAAATAAGAACAAGAGTATTCAATAAGCCAATAATTACACATTTAGGTTAATACACGCTGAAAACAGTGTACTAAATTTACAGGTCCTACTGCATTAACAAATTAGTAATATCCATAAGAATATTTTATTATGTGCCCATGCAGTTAGATTCCCTATCACAGTAGTTATTAATTTATGCAAAGTGCGCGTTTTATTCCCTTTAGAAAGCAAGATATTGTTGATATGTGTAGCGAAGAGCTTAAAAGCAGTACACAAAAAACATCGTTTAAACAATTTTGCGATTTACTAGCAAGCCTTATTCATTACGATTACCACTCAACACTTGAGTCACTTAAAAACAACTACGCCCCTTTTGATCCCAACAGTGACACGCGATCGTTAGCGCCAGTATCGGCGGATCAAAAAGCGCAGTGCCAACATGAGTTTGCTAAAGATTTTGCTAAGGTGCTTAATGCCGCTAATTTTGAAGTGATCACCAATGAAGACTTACAAGATGCATTAAACGAAGAGTCACTATTTAAGGTGCGCCTTGAAGTTGAATTTGACGACTTTGAAGAGGTGGTATTTTATCGCCGTGGCGAGTCGCAACTCACTGAAACCATTACCAGCTTTTGGGGCTTGCGTAAAAAGCCGCTGCACTTTACTAATTACGACCGTGTTGCCGTGTTTATTCGCTTTAAAGACAGCGCTTATTTTGAAACTAAAAATAAAACGCCAATGGGATTTGAGCCAAGCTCAACCATAGTAAAGCTGTTTCAAAATGTGCCAAAGGCCGATCTCGAAATGCTATTTCCTAATAGCGAAGTACGCATGCGCCCTATTGATAAAGCAATTATTGGCTCATCGGCTTTAGTTGGCGGTGCAGTGGTACTTATAACTAAACTTGGCGCATCAATCGTATTATTGCTTGCTTTGTTTGCTTTTTGGGGTGGTTTTAGAAGTGAAGCTGTAGAAATGACCCAACAACATTTTATTACCTTTGCTATTGGCATGGGAGTATTTGGCAGCTTTATTTTTAAAGAATGGAGTAAGTTTAAAAACCGTAAAATTAAATTTATGAAAGCGCTTAGCGATAACCTCTACTTTAAAAACCTTGATAATAACGCGGGTGTTTTTCACACGCTTATTGACGCTGCCGAAGAAGAAGACATAAAAGAAGCCCTGCTTGCGTATACCTTTTTACTAAAATCAGAAAGCGGCTTAACCGCCCAAACGCTTGATGAACAAATAGAGCATTGGTTTAAAAGCAAATACCAGTGCGATCTTGATTTTGAAATTAGCGACGCACTTGAAAAGCTGGTACGTATGCGTTTGGTAACGTGCACTAGTGATGTGTATAGCGCAATAAATTTAGAACACGCAAAAACGATATTAGATGAGCGTTGGGATAATCTGTTTCAATATAATTAATGTAGTATTTTTGCTAAATAATACCCAAATAAAAAAGCAGCTGTAAGTACAGCTGCTTTTTTTATTACATTATCAATAGCTAGTATTTAAACTAATTCAGCTTCTGCTTTTTTAGTAAATTTAGAATGTACTAACTTATAAAGCGCGGGCAAAATTAACAGTGTTAGTAGAGTTGATGAAATAATCCCGCCAACCACTACTGTCGCGAGAGGTTTTTGCATTTCAGAACCCGTTCCCGAATTAAGCGCCATAGGTATAAAGCCTAAACTTGCCACCAGCGCAGTCATCAATACTGGGCGCAGGCGCTGTAATGCACCGCTGTGAATTGCATCAAACAAGCTTAAACCATCGCTTCGTAATTGCTTAATAAACGACAGCATAACCACGCCGTTTAATACCGCGACACCGCTTAGGGCAATAAAGCCGACACCCGCTGATATTGAAAGCGGCATATCGCGCAGCAATAACGCAAGCACACCACCCGTTAATGCCAGTGGCACACCACTAAATATAATCAATGAATCACGAAGCGATCCAAAGGCGCTATACAGTAAGCCAAATATAAGCAGTAAAGTGACCGGCACAACCAACGACAATCGCTTACTTGCCGATTGTAGCTGCTCAAACGTGCCGCCGTATTCAAGCCAATAGCCACTTGGTAAATTAAGTGATTCATTCATGCTCGCTTGCGCATCACTTACAAAGCTTGCTAAATCGCGCCCCTCTACATTGGCAGTTACCACTACGTTACGCTTACCACTTTCGCGGTTTATTTGATTAGGCCCTTTTTCAATGCTGATTGTTGCTACTTCGCCAAGCGGTACAAATGCAAGTTCTGGGTTACTATCTTTAGGTAAAGCAACTGGCAAACGAGCAAGTGCTGATACATCGCTAGACCAACGTTTATCAAGGCGTACTAATAACGAAAAACGTTTATCGCCTTCGTAAATTAGTCCGGTTTGCACACCACCAACAGCGGCGGCAAGTGTTTGTTGAATATCGTTTACGCTTAAACCCAATAACGCCATATGGTCGCGCATTGGTGTTACCGAAAGTGTTGGCAATCCTTCCATTTGCTCCAAACGTACATCGGTAGCGCCTGCAATATTACGCATTAGCCCTGTGGCTTTTTCGCCAAACTCTTTAAGTACGCTTAAGTCGTCACCATAAATACGCAGTGCCACATCGGCGCGCACGCCAGCAATTAACTCGTTAAAGCGCATTTCTATTGGTTGTGTAAATTCGTAATTATTACCAGGGACATCGTTAACACGGGTACGAATTTGCTGAACCAATTCTGCTTTAGTGAGTGCTGGATTAGGCCACTCATCTTGCGGTTTGAGTATTAAAAAAGTATCGGCAACATTGGGCGGCATAGGATCGCTTGCTACATCGGCAGTACCAATTTTTGAAAATACGTTAGCAACCTCAGGCTGATCTAATATGGCTTGCTCAAGTTCTTTTTGCATTTGCACAGATTGCTCAATACCAGTGCCAGTAATGCGCAGCGCGTGCATAGCAATATCGCCCTCATCAAGTTTCGGTAAAAATTCTGCGCCCATGTTTTTAACTTTAAAACCAAGCACTAATACTAATGCAGTGGCAATACCCACCATCAACCACGGTAATTTAAGCGATATACCAAGTAATGGTTTATACACTTTTTTAACGCCGCGCATGACTGCATTTTCGGTTTCATCAACCTTACCGCGAACAAACACTGCAATAGCAGCAGGTACAAAGGTAACGCCAAATATAAGCGCGCCAATTAACGCCGCAACTACAGTAAATGCCATTGGCTGAAACATTTTGCCTTCAACGCCGCTTAGTGCAAATAATGGTAAGTAAACCAGCATAATAATAACAATGCCAAACACAGCCGGTGTAAATACTTCTTTGGTGGCTGCGGTCACTACATTTAAACGCTCGTTTAAGGTAAGTAGCCTGCCATGTTTATGCTGAGCTACACCGAGTTGGCGCAGGCAGTTTTCAACAACAATTACAGCGCCATCAACAATTAAACCAAAATCGATTGCGCCTAGGCTCATTAGGTTACCCGATACGCGATTACCCACCATACCTGTAATTGCAAACAACATACTCAACGGAATAACCATTGCCGTAATAAGCGCGCCCGTTACATTACCCAGCAGTAATAGCAAAATCACTATCACTAAAACGGCACCTTCAAATAAGTTGGTTTGCACGGTTGCTATGGTTTTATCAACAAGAGTTGTACGGTCGTAAACCGCTTCAACAATAACGCCAGCGGGTAAGCTTTTTTGCACATCAACTAACTTATCAGCCATAGCTTTTGCCACTACGCGGCTGTTTTCGCCAATTAGCATCATGGCGGTACCGAGCACGGTTTCCTCGCCGTTATAAGTGGCCGCGCCGGTTCTAAGCTCTTTACCTAAAAGCACGTTAGCCACATCTTTAATGCGTACAGGTGCATCGTCGCGCTTAGCTATAACGGTATTGGCTATGTCTTCTAGCGTTTTAAGCTGCCCTGGTGAGCGTACTAAATATTGCCCGTCAAAGCGCTCAATATAACCTGCGCCTCGGTTACTGTTATTAACCTCAAGTGCACTAATTACATCGCTAATAGTAAGCTTATAGGCAATGAGTTTTTCGGGCACTGGCGCTACTTGGTATTGGCGCTCAAAACCACCTTGGCTGTTTATTTCGGTAACGCCTTTTACTTTTAAAAGCTGCGGACGAATAACCCAATCTTGCAAAGTGCGTAAGTCTTCGGCGTTGTAAGCAGTGCCATCTTCTTTTAACGCATTAGGCGCGGCGTGCACACTATAAGTAAATATTTCGCCTAAACCACTGGCAATAGGACCCAAGTTTGGCTCTACGTTATTAGGTAAGTCGGAGCGAATACTTTGAATACGCTCACCAATTTGCTGACGCGCCCAATAAATATCGGTGCCTTCATTAAAAATAACCGTTACTTGCGAAAGCCCATAACGCGAAAGCGAACGGGTGTAATCAAGCTTAGGTATGCCCGCCATGGCGGTTTCTACCAAATAAGTAATGCGTTGCTCTACCTCTAATGGCGTAAAACCCTGCGCTTTGGTATTAATTTGCACTTGTACGTTTGTTATATCGGGTACTGCGTCTACTGCTAAATTTTGAATGTTGTATACACCAAATCCAGCAAATAAAAATGTAAGCGCAAGCACCAGCATGCGGCGTTTAACCGCAAAAGAAACTATCCAATTAATCATGGTGCCTCCTAGTGAGCGTGGCTTGCGCCGCTTTTTAAAATATCAGCTTTAATGACATAACTATTGTCTGTTACGTATTCGCTACCTGCGTTTAAGCCTGTAAGTACTTCTACCCACTCGCTATTTTTTGCACCTAAGGTAACGGGGCGCACTTCAAATACATTATTTTTACGAACAAACACACTGGGTTGACCGTTAAATTCTTGAATTGCTTGTGGCTTTACACGCACGCTGGCATTTATTTTAGCCACACTTACATCGCTATTTATATGCATGCCTGGGCGCCAATGCCCGTCTGGGTTATTAAGCTCTATACGGGCACGCGCTATGTGCCCGCCAGTCATCATTGGGGCTATAAAAAACACTTTGCCTTGCGTATTTAAATGATGATGCAAGTCGTACACTTTAGCGCTTTGACCAATGGCTAGTTTTTCAATGTTTTCAGGAAAAGCCGATAACTCAACCCATACTTTATTAAGGTTAACTACTTGCATCAGTGCGCTGGTGCTTGCAAGCTCGCCACGCTTTAAGTATTGCTCGGTTACAACGCCGCTAATAGGGCTTTTAATAGGGTAGTTTTGCAGTGTTTCACGGTTGGTTACATTGGCAAGTACTTCGCCTTTTTTAACGTTTTGACCAATGCTTACAAAAATATCGCTGATCAATCCGGCATACGGCGCCATTACTTCTACCGTGCCGTGCTGCGTTGGTGCAATAACGCCAAAAAGCGTATCGGTAATATCCACTTCACCACTTTGCGCTATCTCGGTTTTAATACCTGCGCGCTCAATAGCTCGCTCTGTTAACGTGGTACGGCCTTCGTGTTGGTCGTATTCATAGCTAATGCTCTCGCCTTTATAATTAGCAGTAACGGTAAGTGCAAACGAATGCGGTTCGTTAATTGATTGCGTGCTAACAAGGTAGTCGCCCTCAGCTGCAAACTGTATATTTTGCGGCGCTTCAACTAAGCGCTTTAAACTCATTGTTATGTTTAAGTCGTTTATATTAATTGGCTTATTTTGTTTATAGCCGTATACACGTAGCTCAACATTACCTGCAAATTCTTGCAATTTAAGCTCAAGTGTTAATTTAGGGTCAGTTAATAAAAAGCCGCCGTGTGGACCTTGCTTTTGCTCGTGTTGTTCTGTTTCTTTATGACCTGACTCGCCATGCTCAGCAGAGGCAAATACACCTGTGCTTACAAAGCTGCTGGCAAACGAAAGTGATACTAGTAATGCGATTATATTTTTATTCATGATTGATGAGTCTCAATTAAAGATTGGCCTGTTAAACGCTCAAGAGTAAGTAGCACTTGGTACAGCTCTGCGTGAGTTGTAATAAGTGTGCGTTTAGAATCAAAAAGTGCTTGTTGAGCATCAAGCAATTGCAACACCGAAATTTGTCCGCGTTGATAACTTTTTAAGCTTTGCTCGATCAATGTTTGTGCCTGAGGAATAATTTGATCAGATAATAGCTTCGCCTGATTAGCTCGACCTTGATAATAAGCGTACAAAGTACGTACTTGCTGGCGTAGTTGGATGCGCAATTGCCCTTGCTGCTCATTTAAAAGCATGAGCTGACTATTTGCAGCTGCAATATTTCCGCTATTTGAATTACTTAATTGCAGTGGCATAGAAAACGAAAACACTAATGAGCTGGAGTCGCTTTGTTGGTTATAGCGCACGCCTCCCCCTACATTAATATCGGTTTGTCCGTTTGCTTTTTGCAGTGTTAAATTAGCTGTTTGCTGTAAATATTGCTGTTGTAATAATGCAAATTCAGGGGCTTGGTTAACCGCATCTAAAAGTGCTTGCGCTGATTTAAGCGCAGTAATTGCATTAATATTGCCAGCAAAAGTATCGTAGGATTGCTCCTCACTCCACAGCTCGTTAAGCGATAAACTGGCTCGCTCAAATTCACTATTAAGCATGGCTTTATCAAGCTCTACTTGGCTAAGTGCATAACGCATGCGCGTTACATCAGCTTGCGACGCAGCACCCGCATTGGCTCTTTGTTCAATCGCTTTAAGCGCCTGGGTAACTACCTGTTTACGCTCGTTGTTTAAACTTAATAATGTTTGAAATTTAAGCCCTTGGTAGTATCGCTCAGCAGTGGTTGCTAATAAGGCTAAACGGGTATTTTGATACTGTATTGCTTGGGCTTTAATATTGGCGGTTGCGTAATTAATACGGTGTTGCCGCTTATCGCCCAGCTCTATTAGTTGGCTAAGCCCAAGCGTTATTTCAGCGCCTTGAATGCCACGCGCCTTGTTTGTGCCCAGTAAGTTTTCAGCTTCAACATTTAAAACAGGATTAGGCGAAAGTGCAGCTTGTGATTTAAGCGCACTCAATATTTTTTGATGATACGGGTAGCGTTTTAATACCGGGTTTTGTTGTTCGGTATTACTCAGCGCTTGCTTAAGGGTTAATGTTTTAACATTCGCCAAAGTACTAAAAGCAGGTAGCGCGCACATTAGCGCCACCAGCATAATTGGTTTTTTATTCATATAGCGTGTCCGTTTTTTAACAAACAGAGTTAACTTAATCACTACGCCTATTTTAAAAACAAGCGCGATCAAGCAACCTAAATATGTAAATAACTAGCCTAATAGCGCACAAGCGCAGGCAGTTTTTTACAAAGTATTTAAAATTAAAAACTAACTAAGTGAATTGGGTGGCGGTACATCTGGCGGGTAATTTAACCCGTTATAGCACGCAGGCGAAGTTGCTTTACTTTGCTCTGGGCTTATTGAGTGGCTAGAAGTGCTGTTGTAGCCACAGTGGCAATGTTGGTGGGCATGAATCTCGGTAGTTGATGTTTTATCGCTTTGGTTATCATCGGCTATGGAGTCGCCTTGCGATAACGAACTGGTTACGTGATCAACGTCTTCTTGCAAATGATACGCAGCGCCATCACAGCTAATAAAGCTGTGTACAAGCACTAATAATATCACTATTAAAAAACGGTTTGAGCGCATTACCTACCTAAAACTCTAAAATGCAATTTAAGAAATCGCACAATACCTTAAATTTATTCAAATGTAGAGAGCCGCTCACGTTATTTTCTAAATTCGCTTGGCGACACACCTACCGACTTCTTAAAACGTTTGGAAAAATTAAAAATATTAGAGTACCCCACATAACTTGCCACATGCGAAATTGGCCAAGCCGTGTTTAACAGTAAGTTTTTAGCTCGCTCAATGCGTAAATAAATAAGTTGTTGTATTGGACTTTTACCAAATTGCGCTTGGCATAAACGATGCAAATGCGGCGATGAGTAATGCACATGTTCGCACATTGCCTCTATTGTCCAATCAAACTGCAAGCGCTTATCTACCTCTTCAAACAGACTAATTAAACGATTATGCGCCGCACCCTGAGAGTTATTTTGCAGCGTAGCATTTAAGTAGTGACTTAAAATAGGCGTTACGCTTTCGCGTAAATTAGCATTGGGCTCGCTGTATAAAAGCTCCATAGCAAGGTGTAACGGTTCAAGTTTTTGCTCGGTTAGTACCAGTGCTTGCGCTAAGTTTAAATGCTGCCAACGTTTAGTATTTGCAAGGTTTAACCAAATAACATCCCAATGTTCAGCATCAATTTTCACTTCAAAGCTTTGCTTTGCTGGTAGCACAATAAGTGTATTGGCATTAAGTGTGTACTGCTCATTTTGTGTTGTTAATTTACCCTGCCCTGCAAGTGTATAAAAAAGTGTATGTTCTAGCGGTGCTGAGCGTGCTACACAATAACGACCCGATAGGTTTGAGCAACCCGCAAGTGCTATTTCAAGGTTTGGCATTTGTGCGAGCGTTTGTGAATCAATAAAGCGTTCTATACAGCGCGGACCAATATCGAGTATGTCTTTAATGTTATAGCGCATAATTACAATGATAGTTTTGGACAAATAAAGGAGAGCTTTAAGCATAACCCCTGCGATTATTTTTAGCTATATTTAGCGCTTTATAATTGCCCGCTTATGCAATAGGATAAACATGACCTCTTTACAGCACATAATTAATCGCCGAGATTGGGAAAACCCAATTTCAGTACAAGTTAATCAAGTAAAAGCGCACAGCCCACTCAATGGATTTAAAAGCATTGACCATGCCCGTACTAACACGCAATCGCAAAAACAAAGTTTAAACGGTCAGTGGGACTTTAAATTATTTGATAAACCAGAAGCGGTTGATGAATCGTTGCTAAGTGAAACACTAAACAGCAACTGGCAAAGTATTACAGTGCCTTCTAACTGGCAATTACACGGCTTTGATAAACCTATTTACTGTAATGTTAAGTACCCATTTGCAGTTAACCCGCCTTTTGTACCAAGCGACAACCCTACAGGCTGTTACCGCACTGAATTTAATATAAGCGAAAGTCAGCTAACTCAGCGTAATCATATTATTTTTGAAGGCGTTAACTCGGCGTTTCACCTGTGGTGTAACGGGCAATGGGTGGGTTATTCACAAGATAGCCGTTTACCGAGCGAGTTTGATTTAAGCGAGCTGTTAGTGGCAGGTACTAACCGTATTGCCGTTATGGTTATTCGTTGGAGCGATGGCAGTTACCTAGAAGATCAAGACATGTGGTGGCTAAGTGGTATTTTTCGCGATGTTAACTTACTTACAAAACCACAAAACCAAATACGTGATGTGTTTATAACCCCCAATTTAGACGCTTGCTATCGCGATGCAACGCTACATATAAAAACGGCGATTAATGCGCCAAATAACTATCAAATAGCAGTGCAAGTTTTTGATGGCGAACAGGCGCTATGTGAGCCACAAATTCAAAGTACTAACAATAAACGTGTTGATGAAAAAGGTGGCTGGAGCGATGTTGTATTTCAAACAATTGATATACAAAGCCCTAAAAAATGGACCGCCGAAACCCCGTACTTATACCGCTGCGTTGTGAGTCTGCTTGATGAGCATGGCAATACCGTCGATGTTGAAGCCTACGACATTGGCTTTAGAAAAGTAGAAATGCTTAACGGGCAACTGTGTGTAAACGGCAAGCCGCTACTTATTCGCGGTGTTAACCGCCACGAACACCACCCAGAAAACGGCCATACAGTTACTACCGCCGATATGATTGAAGATATTAAGCTGATGAAGCAAAATAACTTTAATGCCGTGCGTACTGCTCACTACCCTAACCACCCTCGTTTTTACGAACTGTGTGACGAGCTAGGTTTATACGTAGTTGATGAAGCAAATATAGAAACCCATGGCATGTTTCCTATGGGGCGTTTAGCTAGCGATCCGCAGTGGGCTGGTGCATTTATGTCGCGTTATACGCAAATGGTTGAGCGCGATAAAAACCACGCCTCAATTATTATTTGGTCACTAGGAAACGAATGCGGACACGGCGCAAATCATGATGCCATGTACGGCTGGTCAAAAAGCTTTGACCCCTCTCGCCCCGTGCAATACGAAGGCGGCGGTGCAAACACAACGGCTACCGACATTATTTGTCCAATGTACGCCCGTGTAGATACCGATATTAAAGACGATGCGGTACCTAAATACTCTATTAAAAAGTGGCTAAGCCTACCAGGTGAAACTCGCCCGCTTATTTTATGTGAATACGCCCATGCAATGGGTAACAGCCTAGGTAGCTTTGACGATTACTGGCAAGCATTTAGAGAATACCCACGCCTACAAGGCGGCTTTATTTGGGATTGGGTAGACCAAGGTTTATCTAAAACAGACGAAAACGGCAAGCATTATTGGGCTTACGGCGGCGACTTTGGTGATGAACTAAATGACCGTCAATTTTGTATAAACGGGTTATTGTTCCCAGACCGTACGCCGCACCCTAGCCTGTTTGAAGCTAAATACAGCCAGCAACATTTACAATTTACATTGCGTGAGCAAAATCAAAACCAATACACCATTGATGTATTTAGCGATTACGTATTTAGACATACCGATAACGAAAAGCTTATTTGGCAGTTAATGCAAAATGGCATCTGTGTTGAGCAAGGCGAGCATGTACTTAATATTGCCCCGCAAAGTACGCATACGTTAACTATTAAAACTAAAACAGCGTTTGAGCAAGGTGCGCAATATTACCTTAATTTAGATGTAGCATTAGTTAACGACTCACACTTTGCAAACGCTAATCACGTTATGGATTCAGAGCAGTTTAAGCTTATAAATAGTAACAATTTAAGCAGTAAGTCATTTGCATCGGCTACAGAGCAAAGCGCTATAAGAATTAATGAAACCGACTCTCAACTAAGTATTGAAAACGATAAATTTAAACTTATTTTTAGCAAGCAATCAGGGCTTATAGAGCAGTGGTTACAAAACGATACTCAGGTTATTAGTAGCCCACTGGTTGATAACTTTTATCGTGCCCCACTTGATAACGACATTGGTGTAAGCGAAGTAGACAATCTAGACCCCAATGCATGGGAGGCTCGTTGGTTGCGTGCAGGTATAGGGCAATGGCAGCGCACATGCAGCTCAATTCACGCAGTGCAATCAAGCGTTGATGTACGTATTACTTGTGTATTTAATTACGAATTTAATGGCGTGCTACAGGCTCAAACACAGTGGCTATATACACTAAATAATACCGGCAATATTAGCTTAAACATTGACGTGCACTTAAACGACACTCTGCCGCCAATGCCGCGTATAGGGCTAAGTACAACGCTTAACAAGCAAAGCGATACAAAAATAAACTGGCTAGGTTTAGGGCCTTTTGAAAACTACCCAGATCGCAAAGCCGCAGCACGTTTAGGTTATTACAGCTTGAGCTTAAATGAGCTACATACACCGTATATATTTCCAACTGATAATGGCCTGCGTAGCGATTGCCAATTGCTGAGTATTAATAACTTAACTGTAACTGGCGCGTTTTTGTTTGCAGCCAGCGAGTATTCGCAAAGTACGCTAACGCAAGCAAAACACACTAACGAACTAATTGCTGATGATTGCGTACATGTACACATTGATCATCAGCATATGGGTGTAGGTGGCGATGATTCGTGGAGCCCAAGTACTCATAAAGAGTATTTACTTGAGCAAAAGCAGTACAGCTATTCTTTAACTTTTTCAGCTAAATAATTTAGTAGTTAACCTACAAAAATAGCGGCCAAATTGGCCGCTATTCTTCAATTAATAAACTCTATTTATTAGCTAGTTTTTTAGCTAATACGTTATCAAGCGAAAAGCTTCCCGCTCCTTGAATTGCTAAAACTACAGTTACTACAAGTAACGTTAATGCGTATTCATAGCCATTGTTTGCCATAAATAAGCCATTACTAATATGTACGCTAAAAATAGCAATCATCATAGTAAAGCCGGCAACTACAGCAGCTGGGCGAGTTAACAAACCAATTGCTAATGCAATGCCACCAAAAAACTCAGCGCTACCTGCCATCATTGCTAACCAATAGCCAGGCTCTAAACCAATACTTGCCATCCATTGACCTGTACCTTCAAGCCCGTAACCGCCAAACCAAGCAAATAGTTTTTGTGCACCATGCGCCGCTAAAATAAGGCCAACTGGTACTCGTAAAATTAATGCTGCTACGCCTGCTTTTGAGCAAAGTAATGTGTTTAGTAATTTCATGAGTTTAGTCCTGTTTTAATTTATTTAATCGTTAGATTTTTTCTAACCGTTGAGCACAGTTTACTATCATCATTAAAAAACATTAATACAGACTTTATTGGTTAATTAGCAACGCAGTATTTATAATAAACCATAAAAAACCGCCAACCTAAAGGTTGACGGTTTTTTATTAACGCTAAAACTTAGTATATTTAAGTAAGCGCTTAGCTTTGAAAATTAAGCAACTGCTTGCTCTAAAATTTCGCGGCTTTCTTTAAGCGTAATAGCTTGGTTTTCACCAAGTGCTAGCATGCCGTGTGCTTCAAGTTTGCCAATAATATTGTCAATAGCAGCGGCTTTATCATCGCCATGTTCAGTAAGCTGGGTCGCTACGTCAAGGCTGTGGTAAAACGCTTCGATTGCTAAAATTGTTTTCTCAGCTAAATCGTCAGATTGCTCAAGACCAAATACGTTTTTACCCATTTGCTCTAGTTTTGCTTTTTTAACTGCAAATTGGTTGCGTAGTAAAGAAGGCTGAACAATAGCAAGTGAACGAGCATGATCAACGCCGTAAGCAGCTGTAAGCTCGTGGCCAATCATGTGTGTTGCCCAATCTTGCGATACACCAGAACCAATTAAACCATTAAGTGCTTGGTTAGCTGCCCACATAAGGTTTGCACGCCATGCGTCGTCTTGGTTTTCAAAGTTATCGCCCAGTGTTTTAAGCGTTCTTAAAAGTGCCTCTGCGTAACCTTCTTGAACCAATGCTGTTTCAGGGAATGTTAGGTACTGCTCACAGGTATGTACCCATGCATCTACTAATCCATTCACAAGTTGGCGCTGTGGTAATGTTTTCATTACATCAGGGTCCATAATCGCAAATTTAGGAAGTACTTCTGGTGATGCAAACGGTAGTTTTTGCTTTGTTGCTTCTTTGCTCACAACTGAGTTTTGGTTAGACTCTGAACCCGTTGCAGGCAATGTTAATATTGCACCAATTGGTAATGCGCTAGTAATAGTGTGCTTACCAGTAGGAATATCCCAACCTTCTCCATCATAAACTGCAGATGCTGCAATGTATTTAACGCCGTCGATTACTGAACCGCCGCCTACACCTAGTACAAAGTCGATACCTTGTTCTTTACAAATTTTTACTGCTTGGTCTAGTACTTCTATAGTTGGGTTAGCGCCTACACCCGAAAATTCAACCCAGTCAAAGCCTTCAAGTGCTGCTGCAACTTGGTCGTACACGCCGTTCTTTTTAATTGAACCGCCGCCGTACACTACAAGTACTTTTTGATCCTTTGCGATCAAATCAGTTAGTGAGGCAATTTGTTCTTGGCCGAACTGGATAAGTGTTGGGTTTACGTAGCTAAATTTCATTATTTTGCTCCTAGGTGACGGTTAAATACTAAATATAATGCTTAGTTACTAACTAAGCTAAACTTCAATGAGTGCATATTAGTGGCAAAATAAACATAAAAAAAGCCCAATAACTCGCAAAAGCTTGCCTAAAACTGTCAAGATTGATATTTTACGCAAAATTCGTACGATAGTAGAAGTTTTAATGTCCTCAATAGCCAACATGATGCAAAAATTTGCAGAGCACAATAATTTACTTAACTTTGAAGGCAACATGGAAACCATTATTCCAGGTGTGTATTTTCATCGTGCAAGTAAAAGCTCGCCGCGCCAGCCACTTATATATAACTCAGGTATTATTATTGTTGGGCAAGGACATAAGATAATTCATTTCCCTGATCATCAAATAAAATATGGTGAAGGCGACTACCTTGTTTTAGGTGTACCAGTGCCACTTGAATGCGAAGCTTTTACCGATAACAACCAGCCTGTTATGGGTATTGTTATAGATATAAACCCGGTAATGTTACATAAATTAGTAAACCAAATTGGTACACATAAGCCATTCACCACTGGGCAAATGAGTGGCGTTCAATCGGCTAAAATAGATGGCGCAATGGAGCAAGTAACCCACCGTTTACTTAGCGTGCTTAATAACCCCATTGAGGCTGACGTTTTTGGCGAAGATATAGTAAAAGAATTGGTATATCGTGTACTTTGTGGTCCACAAGGACATACTTTAATAGGGCTTGCTATGCATGATGGGCATTATGCGCGTATCGCCCGTACGCTCTCAACTATGCACAGTAGTTATGCCAATCAAATTACAGTTGAGGGGTTGGCTGAAGATGTAAACATGAGCGTATCATCGTTCCATCGTGCTTTTAGGCAAGTAACATTTGAGTCACCTTTGCAGTATTTAAAAAAAGTACGCTTAGCTAAAGCTAAAGAGCTTATAACCAGTAGTGGAAGCAAAGCCAACGAAGCTGCATTAAAGGTTGGCTATACCAGCCCATCGCAATTTAGCCGCGAATTTAAACGCCACTTTAATAAAACCCCCAGTGAAATGTTAATTCAACTACATAACTAGGTAATGGCTTTAGAGATGTAAATTAACCGAGCGAGTCAATTTTAAGCACTGCTTTTTTGGTATTTAGCATAGCTTGCTTAGTCAATTGGCGATTAATAAGTTGGCTAAAAATAATAGTAAATAATGTTGAGCAAATGGCAGCTGTTGCGTACACCTGCCAAATCATAAAGTTATGTTTTAACATAAACGCAATCACCGCAAAAAATACACACCCACCTAATGAACCAATAATACCGCCATTAAGAATTTTAAACGTTGAGGCTTGTTTGTCACTAAAATGGGCAACACTGCCCATTACCCCTAAAATAACCGGAAAGGTAGATATTAACCCGCTCCATGCAGACCCTATATGCTGCGATATAAACGTAACAAGCACGATAAAGCTCGTCACTAATATCATTTTTACCGGAAGCTCCCAGCGAGCATTTAATGGTTTTGCATCAACTGATATATTTAGTTTTGTAGAGATAATAGTTAAACCGAGTAAAATACAAAGTGAAACCACACTCGCCACAATAATATTCACTGGTAAAAATAAAGTAATAACGCTAAATACGCACCAAATACTCAACGCTGTAAAAAGCGATTTAAGCATTCCAAATCTTCGTGATACAACCAAGTAACTAAAACAAAATAAGCCTATACCGCTCATACCATAAAGAGAGGCCACCGCTGAGTTAGCTGCAAATAATTTACCTTGCTCTAATGCTATAAAATAAGAAATAGGCCCAGAGGTAATAGGCAAGCCAGGAATTATGCCGCTAACAAAACTACCAAAGCGTTTTTGGGCGAATGTTATTAGTAAAATAAGCAAAGGTGCAATTATGAGTTTAAGCAGCATAAATAACAATAAAGTATGAGAATTGAAATTAAGTCTACGTGTCTATACCTACATTGTAGAGTGAATAAAAATCATGTATGTAGCGTAATTTTTTTTACCTGTAAATATTAACTAATTTATCAAAACACTGATTAATAGTTATAAAAAAACCACTTATTAAAGTAGGTTTTTAGTCTTAACTTAAACAACAGCATTTATACTTTTTTAAATAAAACCTCTGGGTTTACCATGGTTTTCATTTCAAGCACATTGCCATTTGGATCTTCAATAAAAAACGTTTCTTGCTCAAACTCATCACCAATAAATCGGCGGTATGGTTTATCTAAGTATTCAATACCCGCATCTTCAATACGTATTTTTAACCCGTTAAATTCATCTTCAGATAAGTGAATCCCAAAGTGAGGTACTGCCACAGCTCCCATATCTACATCATGGCGAACTGTTGGTAAGCGCTCAACACTCTGGTGCAAGGTAAGTTCATTACCCCAAAAATCTATATCTACCCAGCGACCTTCTTCACTGTTACCCGTTTTACAGCCTAGTACGTCACAATAAAACGCTTTAGCCACTTTTAAATCGCCAGCCGGAATAGCCAGATGTAAACAGTTAGACATAAATAACCCTTGGTTAACACTTTAATACATTAAATTATCGCCATTATACATAACTTGTGATTTATAGAACATTAACAGCGGCACTATTAAGCATATTTAATACCTAAAAGCCGTTTAAAAAACACGCTTTTAAAGTTTGTAATTACTTATAACATTTATTTGTTAGAGAGTATTAGAAAGCGGAAAAGGATTAGTTTAAAATGCGCCGCTATGATTAAATTCTTACTTTTAAAATTCATCACTTTCTTTTTAGGCTTTGTAGCTTGCTTCGCTATGCACACTACTTTTGCATTACCTTTAGTGATTTCTGCTGCGCTAACGGGGCTTATTGGCTCGTTTATTCCTTTTCCTGCACATTATAAAAACCATCCGTATGCTGCAATTTATGCTGGTAGCTTTGCAGGCATGTGTTCAACTCATTTAATTACCAGTTACTGGGAAATTGCTATTATTTCGCTTATTGGCTCAAGTTTGTATGTGCTTACTATGAATATGTTTACAGGTTTTGGTGGCAAGCTTGGCAGCGTAGCTTTTGCAAGCGTGGCACTTTTTGTATTAGCCAAAGGAATTGTATTATGAGTATTGAATATCCATTACTTGTACTGCTTGGGGCTTTTTTAACATTTTATTTAGCTAAGCATAGTCGCTTTGACGGGGTTAGAGCGTCGTCTTCACTTTCTATTATTGCTTATTTAATTTTTAGCGCTTTAAATTTGAACCCCGATTTATACGCAATTGTATTTTTTGGCGGCACATTCATAGGTATGAGCGCCCCACATCGATTTGGTATTTATACTGTAGCAAGCTCATCTATTTTGTTTTCAATCTTATTTGAATTTCTTGTACCAAAACTTGACGGCTATGGCGGTGCATTAGGTATTAGTGCATTTTTATCTGTATGTATTTGCCATACTTGTATTTTATTAGGTGCCCCAAGAAGTAAAAAACCGCCACCAGTTCAATAAAAAGTGGAAACTAGGCTGGTTTTTATCCTGACATTAACTTTAATATATTTAAAAATTAGAGTGTAAAATATTCATGTTTTAGCCTGTTCCTTTTTTCTGCAAGTCTGTTAGAATCTTCCGCGAACTTTATTTACCCTAAATAAAGACAATCATATATGGATTTATGAAAATGAAAAAACTAATCGCAGTAGCAGCTCTATCTTTACTTCCTTTCTCAAACGCAATGGCTGACCAAGATATTGGTTGTGGTCTTGGTTCTATGTTATTTGCTGGTCAGCAAGGTAAAGGCGTTAAAATTTTAGGCGCTACAACAAATGGTACATCTGGTAACCAAACTTTTGGTATCACTTTTGGTACTCTTGGTTGTGATGGTACTGGTACAGTAACTTCTTCAGAAAAAATCGCTTTATTCATTGACGGTAACATGGAGCAACTTGCTCGTGATATGTCAAAAGGTGAAGGCGAAACTTTAGCTACTCTAGCTGAAGCTTGGGGTGTTGCAGATCAAGATAAAGCAGCGTTCAATAAGCTTGCTCAAGCACAGTTCTCTTCAGTATTTACTTCTGAAAACGTGACTTCACAAACAGTTTTAGAAAACCTAAACACTGTTCTTGCAAGTAACGCACAACTTGCTTCTTATACTCTTTCTTAATCAGCTAAATTAGCCGGTTTTATACGTATAAATAAAGCCGCTGGAGTATTTCTCTAGCGGCTTTTGTAATTTAGTGATTATGAAAAAAATATTATTTGGTTTACTGCTCGCTCTTTTTAGTACTTACTCAAACGCTCAAAGTATTGAAACAAATACATTAGCAACACACCCTTACTGGCTTAAATTAGGTCACTACCGCTTGGCCACATTAGGCGATTGGAAAAGTGAAGTAGACAGTGCTGAGTTTTTTTTATCTCCTGTAGGTAAAACAAGCCCATATGACGAACTTAAAGCCACTATAGCCGCATTTAGTGGTAAAAATACTGACCCAAAAACAACACAATATCGTTGTCAGTTTCCTGCACGTTATAAATGGCTAAAAACAAAAATTGAAAATAACTGGCCCGAACTTAATTGCCCAGAGCTACAGGCGTGGCAAAAAATAATAAACCCTAAAGGGGTTACGTTAGTTTTTCCAACTGCATTTATGAATAGCCCATCATCAATGTTTGGCCACACTTTACTTCGTATTGATGCAAAAGATCAGACTCGCCATAAAGAGTTGCTCGCGTTTGCCGTTAACTTTGCAGCAGAGCCTGATGGCTCAGACAACGCAGCCATGTACGCATTAAAAGGCTTGATTGGCAGCTACCCAGGTAAGTTTTCGCTTATGCCGTACTATAAAAAAGTACGCGAATATAATGATTTAGAATCTCGTGATATTTGGGAATACAAACTTAATTTATCAGAGCTACAGGTAGAGCTTATTTTATTGCACTTGTGGGAGCTACAATTAGCTACATTCGATTACTTTTTTATTGATGAAAACTGCTCTTACCAATTACTTGCATTATTACAACTTGCACAAGAGGACCTTGATTTAACATCGTCATTTAATATGCAAGCTATTCCATCAGATACCGTTGCAGTACTAAGAAATAACAACTTATTACAAACACCTAATTACCGCCCTGCTTTTGGTACTAAGCTTTACCATTACTCTACTCAAATGACTGACGAACAACTTGATGATGCAAGAGAGTTAATGCAAGGTGGCTCTCTCAATACTCGTAATTACTCACAGTCGCAATTAGTCGCTATATTAGAAATGGCGTATGAATGGTTAAATTTTGAATTTTACGATAAAGCGTTAAATCGTGAAGAAATTGCCCCGCGACTAACTAAGCTACTCCTAATGCGTAGCAAATATAAAATAGCTTCGCCATTTACTAAGCCAAATCGCCCTATTGCTTCCCCAGAGCAAGGTCATGGTTCTTCTAAAGTATCGCTAGGTAGGGTACAAAATAATAACCAAGCAAACCTTACAAATTTTGGTTATAGGCTTGCGTATCATGACTTACTAGATAGGCCTGAAGGTTTTATAGCGGGTGCACAAATTAGTTTTTTTGATTTGGAAGCCGCTATTACTGACGAAGGAAATGCAGATATTGAACATTTTTACTTATTAGATGCTATGTCGCTTGCACCCGATAACCGCGTATTTGATAGCTGGTCGTGGAACTTTAAAATGGGCTTTGACCGACAACCAAGTGACAATAAACGTTTAGGCCGCTTTTTTACAAAAGGAGGTTATGGTAAATCTTATGGCGATCCTAATAATGTACACGGCTATATTCTTGGTCAATTTGAGCTAAATACAGGCGATATAACCGACCAACTTAGTACTGGAATAGGCAGCGAAGCCGGTGTAATTTGGCAAATAAACAATAAGCATAAACTCGCTTTAACTGGCAATATATTATGGCTGACTGATAACGCAGCAAGTAAGCACAGCGAAATAGCTATAACATGGAATTACGCTGTTTCTCGCAATTTATCGCTGCGCAGCAAAGTACAGCATGCTCAATGGCATAGCCATAATTCATCAATGAGTTTAGCTATGCAGTTTTACTTTTAACTTTTTCAATATTATTTATATTTAATGCTACTTGTAGGGTAGCCAAATAGCACTCTACATTTAGCTTTTATTCCCGATGCCTTATAAACACTTTTCAATAAGTGCTCCCACTGATGAAACGTAATAACGACTGGGTTATTGCTATTAAGCTGCCCTATAATGCCGTATTTACAAGGCTTTGATTTATCTTCTTCTACAAAGGTGCCAAATAACTTATCCCAAATAATAAGTACACCTGCAAAGTTTTTATCAAGGTAACCTGTATTTATTGCGTGATGAACTCGGTGATGCGAAGGCGTATTAAATACTTTTTCAAACCAGCCTAACTTACCCACTATTTGAGTATGTACAAAAAATTGATACGCCAAATTTAATGCAACCACGCTAAATACTGTTAGCGGTTCAAATCCAATTAAAATCATAGGTAGCCAAAACATCCACATACCGGCTACGGGGTACATTAAGCTTTGCCTAAATGCGGTGGTGAAATTCATTTTAATTGAGCTATGGTGCACCACATGTGCAGCCCACAACCAATGAATATGATGCGATGCTTTATGAAACCAATAATACAAAAAATCTTGCAGTAAAAATGCAAATGCAATACTTAATTCACTCACTTCAATATCAAACAATCTATAGTCATACAACCAATTAAATAAAGGCATTAACAGCAGTAACGCAATAGCATCTGCGCCTTGGTGTAATAGCGCTAACACTGTATTTGCTAGGCTATCTTTTATGTCGTAATAGCACTTAAACTTAATAAACTCACAGCAAACAAATATCAAAAATAACGGGCTAAGAGCGAGCAAAATAATTTCTGAGTTCATACTTTACCCGCCAAAAAATAATTATTTAAATTGTTTAACGCTTGGGTTATATCTTTTGTAATAACATATTTAAGTAATGCATTTGGCATCCACCATGGAGCTGAGCAGCTTATGCAATAGTTAAGTTCGGTAACTAAAGTATTGATGTCTTTATTTGCACTGAGGTATATGTCGCCTCGATGATTAGCTACTGGTTTATCGCCTACTATTTGGTAACTGATCTGATTTTGATCGGCACTGATTATTTGCTCTGAAAAAGTTATTTTACCTATTTTCACTTGCCTAACAGATCCTTTTCCGCCTTTTATTTGCCCTTCGTCTTGTGCTTGTAACAGCGTAAATTTGGCATTAAAAAATCGATGCAACTGTTGATGATCCAATAGTGTGCTTATTATTTGTTTTGGCTGTGCATTAAGCGTTTGTTTTATTGTTATAAGTATCATTTTTACAGCAAGAGGTTATTAGGCATTCAACTAGCATATAAAAATTTAACGTGGCAAACTTGCTAATACACGACTATTTTTTAGCTTTAGATGACAAATGCACACATTGGCTGATCATTACTTTTCAAGTATTCTTGATTACTTACAAGCGCAAGGCATTAGTACTAAAACGGCTTTGCACGCTATTAGCTTTGACGAATTTAGTAATCAGCGTACCCATCAATTAGCGCCGCGTATTAGTTTAAATAGTTACAATGCCTTATTAGTTTATGGCAAAAAAACACTTAACGATCCTCTTTTTGGTTTTACCCTAGGTCAGCAAATTCGCACTGCTGACTACGGCGTTTTAGGTTACTTAATTGAATCAAGCGATAACTTAAGCAGTGCCATTAAAGCATTGTTAAGCTACGACAGCTTGGTGGCTGATATTGGTAAAGCCAAGTTTGAACTAAATACTGATACAGCAACTATTCGTTGGATTGCTCACCAAAGTTGTAATGAGCATGTTGTTTTACGAAACATGACCGCGTGGGTAAGTGTAATTCGCCAGTTAATAAATTTAACGCTTTCGCCAAGTAGTATTAGTTTCACTTATAATTGGTTGCCATCGCAAAGGCGCGCCCTTGAATCATGGTTTAAATGCCCTGTAAAAAGCAGTGCTGAATATAATCAAGTTAGCTTTCCGAGCGATTATTTAACGCTGCCCTTTAAAACCGATAACGCCATTATTAATTCTACTTTTAAGCAATTGTCAGAGCAGCAACTCTCTAACTTTAAAAGCCAGCAGTGTATTGACGATAAAGTTAATCAGTTACTTACAGCTAAAACTACCTTGCAAAACTGCAACCTAATAGGCATAGCTGATGCGCTTAATTTAACACCCCGAACGCTACAACGACGCTTAAAACAACAAGACTTAACCTTTGCTCAGCTACTTGAAAAAGAACGTAAAAAACGTGCAGATACATTAATAGCCAGCATGCCACTTGCTGATTTATCTAATATTTTAGGATTTAAAGATCAAAGCTCTTTTAATCGAGCTTTTTTACGCTGGCATAAATGCTCGCCATTACAATTTATAAAATACAAAACAGCAAGTACAGCCAAGTAAATGCAAATTATTTACGTTATATAAACATAATATATATATGTTTTAGTTAATACTCTCTACACTAGGTGTATTATTGCTTTAAAAGATTTTTTATGTTTTTGCGTGTTTTATTAAGTGCTTTTGTATTTATTTTATATAGCCCCCTGTGTAACGCCGATTCGGTTACTTTTATAGCTGAAGACCTTCCTCCTTATCACTTTAAAAATCAGCAAGGTGAAGTAAGCGGCGCTTTAGTCGACATTGCCAAAGCAGTTGTGAAGCAAACAAACTTAACCGCTAATTTTGAAATAATGCCTATGGCCCGCGTTTTTAAGGAGCATAAAACAAATACCAACGCCATAATGTTGTCTTTGTTAAAAACCCCAGAGCGGATTAATAAATATACATGGTTAGGCGAAGTGTATTTTGCAGATGCTTATTTAATTAGCTTAAAAAGCCATGTAGATGAAGTTGTTCACTTAAATTTTGCTAAAGAGTATAAAGTAGCAACCATTCGTGGCTACCTGAGCGAAGCCTACTTAAAGCAAAAAGGCTTTACCGAAAATAACAATTTAATACTGGTCAGCTACTATAATCAACTTTGGCAAATGCTTTATAAAAACCGGATCGACTTTGTAGTAACTAATACACTTACACTTAATAACGAGCTAAAAAGCCTAGGACTCGATCCTAGCCTAATAACAAAACGAATTCATTTAAGCGATCTTCCCTCCTCACTTAATTTTGCAGCAAGTAATCAACTTAATCCTAAAACAGCTAAAGCACTCTCTGACGCATTAAGTAACATTAAAGAAAATGGTGAATACCATGCCATTTTAAACAAGTGGCAACTTTTATTACCAAACACGACTAACATGCAGCACTAACCATAGTTAAAGCCCGGCATTAGTTATTGGCAGTGGTTATTTAGTTATTTGCTAAACGCGGCAAAGCAAACTACAAAATTAAAAATCTCCTCCCCCCCAAAATAGACTACACCTTAGCGCCAAAATCTACGTTATACATCACTAAATGAATAGCCAAACACATAAAAAATACATACCGCAAACACTTCCATAAAAGCCGTTAAAAAACACCTAAACCAAATTGGTATAACAAAAGATCATTTAAAAAATATTTATTTTTACTAATTGGTAAGTTTTAATTGTTAAATTGGTATGCTAGATTGAGATTAAGCGATGCCTGTACCGCACAATTTTTACTTCATCACACAGAGACAATAATGATAAAAAATACATCCACATTTAAACTTACGGCTTTAGCCGTTATCACCCCTTTACTTTTTACCGCTTGTTCAAGTACCCAAAGCACTAATCAGCAAAGCGATGCGCCGGTACCTGCAACAAAGTTTGATTTATCACACTGGAAAATAAATGTACCAGTTGATTTAAACAACGACGGTAAAATTGATGAAATAGATGTAGAAGAAATTCAGACTTACGCACACCCTGATTTTTTCTATCTTGATGATAAAGGCTACATGGTATTCACCTCGCCTAATAAAGCGCTTACAAGTGCTAACTCTACTAATACCCGTAGTGAACTTAGACAAATGATCCGTGGATCAAATACTAAGATTAAAACTAAACACTCTAAAAACAACTTTGCTTTAGCTGTTCACCCGCTATCTGACCGATTTGGTTCTGTTGGTGGAAAAATGGAAGCAACGTTAAAAGTAGATCACGTTGCGCTACGTGCAACTGATCCTGATAAAAAAGCAGCTTACTCTGTTGTTGTAGGGCAAATTCACGCAGGTAAAGATCAGGCACTTATTGATACCAAGCTTGGTTATGGCTGGGGCAATGAGCCACTTAAAATATATTACAAAAAATGGCCAGGACATAAAACAGGCTCAGTTTTTTGGAACTACGAACGTAACTTAGCTAAAACGAATCCTGACCGTACAGACATTACTTACCCTGTTTGGGGTAATACATGGGAAAACCCTAACGAGCCAGGCGGCGCAGGTATTGCACTAGGTGAAGAATTTAGCTACACGGTAAATGTGTATAAAAATGTTATGCACCTTACATTTAGCGCACAAGGCAAAGAAGACGTTAATTACTCTATTAACTTAGGTAATAACGTAGATGCTTATGGCAAAGTGGACGAAAAAGACCATCCACATGGCTACGCTGCAGATTGGCATTACTTTAAAGCCGGCGCTTATAACCAATGTAGTACTAAAAGCGCGAAAGGTATTTGGTACCCAGGTTGTTTAGGTACTGGCGATTGGTCTACAGATAAACAAAATGGCGATTACGCTCAAGTAAGCTTTAGTAAACTAGAGTTAAGCCCAGCGACACCGCCAACAAAATAACTAGGCTAGTACAGCCTCAGATAAGTAATTTTTTAGTGATGTAAACAGTGGCGTTGGTAGATTATTAATATCGCACCAGCGCCACTTTAAACATTTATTAGGCTCTTTAAGCTCAGGCTCTCCGCCTTCAAAATCAGCTTTTACATACAACGTAATATAGTGCTTGTTCTCTGCTGTAAAAATATCATTGGTAAAATCAAGCTTAGTAATTTTACTTACCTTTAAACCTGTTTCTTCAAACACTTCTCGTATTGCACATTGTTCAACACTTTCACCAAACTCTAAATGTCCACCAGGTGTTGCCCATGTATTAGCACCATGCGCGCCAATGCGCTCACCTAGTAAAATTGTGTTTTGATGCTTTATGATAACCGCCACACCAACTCTTACTACGTTACTCATATCGTATTTTCTCTTATTTTTACTGCCCGCCATGCTGAACCACACACTTTGTATTGTCAATTTTGTATTTTTAAAACCAGTGCATTGATTAACTTTTAACCGACCAAGGTCGAATAGCTTGCTTGCTAAAAAAAGCCTACATTTTGTAAGGTCTCTCACACACAAATTTAGTTTTAGGAGCCTTACATGTCAGGCGAATATCAACAGCAATATAATGCCTTTAAACAAAACCCAGCCCAATTTTGGCTCGAACAAAGTAAAAACATTCCGTGGTACAAAGCTCCCACAAAAGCATACACACAAGACGACGACGGGCTTTACCATTGGTTTAGTGACGGGCAATTAAACACCAGTTTTTTAGCGCTAGACCAACACGTTATTGCCGGATTTGGCGAGCAAACTGCACTGATTTACGACTCCCCAGTCACTAATACAAAGCAAACTTATAGCTACTCACAACTACAACAAGAAGTTGCTAAATTTGCAGGCGTAATACAATCGTTAGGTGTTAAAAAAGGCGACCGCGTTGTTATTTATATGCCAATGATCCCACAGGCGGTTATTGGTATGTTGGCGTGCGCTCGCCTTGGTGCTATTCATTCTGTGGTATTTGGTGGGTTTGCTGCACACGAATTAGCAGTACGCATTGATGATGCCAAGCCCAAACTTATACTTAGCGCCTCATGCGGTGTTGAAGTAAACAGCGTTATTGAATACAAACCACTTATTGATAACGCAATAGACTTAGCTGCGCACAAAGTAGAACACTGCATTATTTATCAGCGCCCACAAGTTACCGCCACTCTTAAGCCTAAACGAGACATAGATTGGACTCAGGCAATGCAAACAGCTGCAATCGCAGATCCGGTGCCTGTAAATGGTAACGATCCGCTTTATATTTTATATACCTCAGGCACTACAGGCACACCCAAAGGCGTAGTGCGCGAAAATGGCGGTCACGCAGTGGCAATGCAATACAGCATGGAAACCGTTTATGGTATGAAGCCCGGCGACGTATTTTGGGCAGCGTCTGACATTGGCTGGGTAGTTGGGCACTCTTATATAGTTTACGCGCCGCTAATGTATCGCTGCGCGACCGTATTATATGAAGGTAAACCGGTTAAAACCCCCGACGCCAGTGCATTTTGGCGCGTGGTTGAAGAATATAAAGTAAATGCATTATTTAGTGCCCCCACCGCCTTTAGAGCAATCAAAAAAGAAGATCCAAATGCCGATGGTTTTAATCAATACGATACCTCAAGCTTAAAACGTTTATTTTTAGCAGGCGAGCGGTTAGATCCTCCCACTTACGAGTGGCTTAAAGAAAAAACCAAACTGCCAGTGCTCGATCATTGGTGGCAAACAGAAACCGGCTGGGCTATTGCTTGTAACCCTGTAGGGCTTGAGTACTTAGCAACAAAACCTGGCAGCTCTACCGTGCCTACTCCAGGTTTTGACGTGCGAATATTAGATATGGATGGCAATGAATGCGCAGCTAACGAGCAAGGCGCCGTGGTAATTAAACTGCCACTTCCACCGGGTTGCCTGCCGACAATTTGGCAAGATACCTCGCGTTTTAAAGCAAGCTACCTAAATGAATACGAAGGTTATTATTTATCTGGCGATGGCGGTTATATTGATGAAGACGGCTACCTATTTATTATGGGCAGAACCGACGACGTTATAAATGTAGCAGGGCATAGGCTTTCTACTGGCGAAATGGAAGAGATAGTAGCCGCGCACCCTGCTGTTGCCGAATGCGCTGTTTTTGGTGTGAACGATCCTCTAAAAGGGCAGCTTCCTATGGGAATGATCGTGCTTAAAAATGATTTTATGGGCTCAAGTACCGACGTAGAACAAGCGCTTGTTTTAAGTGTTCGTAATCAAATTGGCGCTATTGCATGCCTTAAAAATATAGTTAGCGTAGATAGGTTACCTAAAACCCGCTCGGGTAAAATACTGCGTAAAAATTTACGTCAACTAGTTGATGGCGAAGAGCTACAAATACCTTCAACCATAGATGATGCCAGTATCTTTGAAGAAATAAACCAACAACTAACACAAAGATAAACCCAACCAACCTATCTAAAGCCATTTTTATAATGGCTTTTTATTTATGCCTTATATTTGATCATTTTACTTAAGTTTAGGCTTAGGCTTAGGTTTTAGGTTTAAGTTTTAATTTAACTAGCAACTGAAATTTTTTACAGCTTTGTACTTTCTTCTTTTAATAGCGTTATTAATTTAATCAATTTTAAAAGGAATGGTGTATGCCCCGCTTGCTACAAAAACTATTAACCACAGCCCTATTGTTTATAGGCTTTGCCACACAAGCCTATGAAATAGAAGACTTAGGAGACGGCTTACACCGCTTTATAGACGACAGACACCGCTCAGTATTTTTAATCACTCCTGAGGGCGCAATTGTTACCGACCCACTTAATAAAAAAGCCGCCACATGGTTAAACGAGCAAATTAAAACTCGCTTTAACGTGCCTGTAAAATATGTAATTTATAGCCATAATCATAGCGATCATATTTACGGCGCCGAGGTATTTAAAAGCCCGCACACCACGTTTGTAGCGCATAAACTCGCTGCGCAAGATATTAAAAACACACAAATGAAAACGGTAGCGCCCAGCCTTACTTTTGATGACGAGCTACTACTTACCCTTGGTGAGTCAACAGTAAAGCTTAACTACCACGGTCCAAACGATGGTCGTGGTTCGGTTAGTATATTATTCGAAAAGCAAAAAACGTTATTTGTAGTTGATTGGATTGTTATTGGCAGAATGCCGTGGCAAAAACTGTGGAGTTACGATATTCAAGGCATGATTAACTCAACCCAAGCGGTACTCAAATATGACTTTAATACTTTTGTAGGCGGACATGCCGATATTGGCAGCAAGGCTGATGTAGCGCGCTATTTAACTTATTTAGAGCTTTTATATAGCCAAGTAACAGCAGGCGTTTTAGCCGGTAATACGCTTGACGAAATTAAACAAAATGTAAAGTTAGACCAATTTAGTGACTTTAAACAGTTTGATGCATGGTTACCGCTTAACATAGAAGGCGTGTACGAGCGTTTAATGGAAGAGTCTGGTATGGGTTGGCGCAGCGATTTATAAGCTTGAACTCAGCGGACTAAGCTCTGAGCTCTAAACTCAATATTATAAGCATTGGTATTGGCGTATTTAACGCAGTACCAATGCACTTATTAATTAGTTAAATAGACGTCAAAAGCCATATAAGTCACCTTTACAATATCCTTACGTTTGCTTACAGCACTATACAAAAAAAAGTTTATCCTAGGCTTTGTATTAAGCTACATAGGACTAATAAACATGAACTTATCTTTAAAAATAGTTTTAGTAATGACGACCGCGCTTATTATGAGCGGCTGTACTGTATATCAACATGGTCCCAGTGCGCATAAACCACATAAAAAAGTCGTTAAAGTAGTTACGCCTGCTTTAGTAACTGAGCACAACTCTCCCAACATTATTATCGTAAAAGCCAAGCCCACAAAACAAGCCTGCACTAAACACGATGATCATTGGCATTGTAAGGCTCAATAAAAAACGCTTTGTTAAGTAAATTCGCTTAGGTAAAAGTAAACTGTGCTGCTTTTAAATTGCGCTTTTATTAATATGATATTGGCAGCGCTAGCCTCCTCAATGTAATGAGGAGGTATCCAAAAAATTAGGAGAGCACATTACACTTTGCAATACCTTGTTATAGTTATTCTTTGACCATATCAAAATATGTAGCGGAAATAACAGATGATAGCTCAGGTTGATCTATAATTTGACAAATATCTAATACTGCGAGGAATGATAACTTACTAGCTTCTGTCAATATCCATGAAGAATACTCTATAAGATTCCGCCCCGATATTTCGTCACTTTGAGTACGAGATGCGATTTGAAAAAAACCGCCATGAGTATAATCATTCATACTTTTCCATTTACCAGCTTTGTAACGCATTAATACGCCGCTTTGATAACCTTTAGTTTGTTCAACATCATTAATAAGTGAATTAACTTTTAACTCTAAGTTTTTATTACGAACAAACTTATCAATATCTGCGTCATTAGCACAGCGGAGAAACCACACCCCTCTTAATAAGGCTTCAAATTGACAGCGGAGGAGAGCAAGTGACGAGCCAAATAAATTGCATTGTGCCAATTTTAAAATTGATTGTTGGTGTTCTAAACTCAGATGAAGCAACCCCATAGCAACACGTCGCCTCGGATTTGGCTCAAAACTCATTCCATCTAACTGGGCTTGATAATAATTAGACCAACTTTCAGCAACATCTATATCCATATATCACCATAATTATTTGATAGTGCATAAATAGCGCACACTTCTACTCGCGTCACGCTCTCCCCCTTCTTACCTGCAATTTTAGCAAATTACTATCACTAAGTTTTTTATATTCTCAGCGTTAAATTAAATATTTTTGAATGTAAAAAAACGCGCTAAAGCTTCTTTTAAAAGTGCCTTAGCGTGGTTTTATATTTCAAATCTAAGTATTCTAAGTATTAAAAAAAGCGTATTAACTAAAATCGACCACCACTTCATAGCGCCCAGGCATGTCGTTTACTTCGTATACCCAACCGTGTCGTTTTATTATTTTTTCGCTTAACTCTAATCCTAAACCGTAGCCAATATTGGCAGGCTTGTTTGTGTTATTAGCAGTGTGTGGCGTATCAGTTTGTTCGCTGCTATTTACTATAATCACACGGCTGCCCTGCTGAGTAATTCGCACTTGCCCTTGTTGCGTATGCTGATACGCATTACGTATTAAGTTAGTAAGCACAATGTGGCATGCAGTGGCTTCGGTATTAATAGTCGTATTTTGGTTATCGGTATTTATAAGTACATCAACTTGTTTTGAATTGAGTAAATAGTCGAGTTCGTTACCCAAGGTCGTTATTTTTTCGGCTAGGTTTACGGGCTCTGGTGCACTTTGCTGGTCGTCATTTCTGCTAAGCCACAATAACGTCTCGGTTAAATCGCTCATGGTTAAACCGGCGCGCTCTATTCGCTGTAGTGTAAGTTGCTGTTTGTCGCTTAAAGGCGCTTTTTCGCTTAAGCGGTTAAGTAATTCAACGTTGCTGCGAATAACCGAAATTGGTGTACGTAACTCGTGGCTCGCATAACTTAAAAAGCGCTGTTCTCGCTCAAGGCTGTCGTGAGCAGAAAGCAAGCTACTGCGTATTAACGTTGCCAAGGTATTTAGTTCGTTATAGGTAAAGTCGGGCGGCGTGTTTTGTAAATTCTTTTGATTTAACGACTTAGCCCAACCACGTAGTGACTCTACTGGCTTAGCTATTTTTTTCATTACCATAAACAAAAAGAAGGTAAATAAGGCAATGGCTGCAAAACCAGTAATGGCTATCAATGTCATGCGGTGTATTGGTTTTACAGTTCCCATTCTTTTAGGGCGATTTTTTTCAAGCATAATGCGCGATATATAACGCGCCTCGCCATTTGGGTTTTGATAGTAAACAACAAAAAACAAGTCTGCAGGCATAGTAAACAATGAGGTGTCATCTTTCACTTTTTGTAGTACACCGGCTTCATTTGGCGCTACTTCAAATTTTTGCTGTATTATTTCTGGCATGTCTTCCCAACGGCTCGCCACATTAAATCCAACAATATTTTTTGGCTGCCCATCTTCAATCTCAGTGGTTTGCGAAAGCTCAAACATAACTCCATTTAACCCTCGGTCTAAGCCATCAATAAAATAATTAACACTTAAAAACGAAAAGCCAATTGCCATTAATGAACTTAAAAGCACCATGGTGGCAAAAAAATACAACCTCAGGCTGGGTCTAATTTTCATGCTTGTGTCTCATTTTTTAATTTTAGCGCAAACCCTACACTGGGTATTGTTTCAAGTACGGCTTGGCAATGCGCTTGCTCTAGCTGTTTACGCAAATGATGAATATGCACTTTTAAGCTATTGCTGTCTGGCTGATCGTCGCCCCATATTGCTTGCATAATTACCTGTCGGGTTACCGGTTTTTGCTGCTCTCGTACAAGCACTTCTAATAACTTAAAAGTAATGGGTGATAACTTTAAGCTGTGCGCTGCCACTGTTGCTGTATGCGCGGTTAAATTAAGTGTTAAGTTAGCAAATGTAAGGCGCTTTACCTCTCCACTTTTACGCTTTGATAATACTTGAACCCGCGCTACTAGCTCTTTCATGGCAAATGGTTTTACTAAATAGTCGTCACTACCGGCTGCAAACCCCTCAAGCTTATTGTCGAGGCTATCGCGCGCTGTCAGCATTAATACTGGTATATCAATGCCTTGCTCACGCAATGTTTTACACATGGTTAAACCGTCCATTTTGGGCATGTTTACATCTAATATAATCATTTGATATTGATTACGTTCTATTAAATTTAAACCCATTACGCCATTGCTTGCATGGTCACACTCTATTGACTCAATTTCGAGATAATCAACAATGGTGGTTGCCAAATCTATGTCGTCTTCAACCAGTAGTACGTTTATCATTAAGAGGCTACTTCCTGCGTTTTATTTTTAGCACCTAGCGATATTAGCACAGCATCAATACCGCGTTTAGCATCGGTTTGAATCATCAATAATGCCGGTATAAGTATTAAGGTAATAACCGTGGCAAACAAAATACCGTAGCCAAGTGATGCCGCAGCAGGAATTAAAAACTGCGCCTGCATTGAGGTTTCGCTAAGTAGCGGCACTAAGCCTGCGTACGTCGTAATTGAGGTAAGTAATACCGCACGCAAACGACTCGTACACGACTCAACTATGGCATCGTGCGTGCTCATGCCCTCCTCTTTTGTTAGTTCGTTAAAGCGTGAAACAAGTAGTAGGCTGTCGTTTACAACTACCCCACTGAGCGCCAAAATACCATTTAATGACAATATACTAATGGTTAAGTCGTTCCACCAATGTCCTAAAATAGCGCCCACAATGCCAAACGGAATTGCTACCATAATCAACATAGGTTGAATGTACGATTTAAGCGGAATAGCCAGCAACACGTAAATAACTAATAAAGCCGCTACAAACATAGTGCTCATTGAGCTGGTGGTTTCGCTTTGTTGCTCTGCCTCTCCTGCAAAATACACACTTAAGTTAGGAAATTGCTGTGTTAACTCAGGGATTAAGTCGCGCTTTAAGTTAGCAACTAACTCGTTTGGAGCAATCACGTTTTTATCCACTTGGGCGCTTAAATAAATTGCACGAAGTCCATCAATGCGGGTTATTTCATCTTGCTGATATTCACTGCTTACTGTGGCTACGTTAACTAAAGGGACAACGGTGCCATCAGGCAGGCGAATACGCGACTGCATTATATCGGCAGGTGTTTTACGAGCATCTTCTGGGTAGCGTACACGTACTTTAACTTCGTCTTTATTACGTTGGTAGCGCTGTACAACTGCACCACCAAAGGCTTGCAGTACTTGCTTTGATAAACTGGCTGTATCCATGCCAAGTGCACGCCCTTGCGCATTTAGGGTAAATTTAAGCTGTGGCTGACCTGGGTTTAAGTTGTCGTCTATTCCGTTAACGCCTGCGGTATTTTGTAAGCGCTCCTTAAATAGTGCGCCCGCCGCCATTACGGTTTCGTCGTCCCACGCTTTAAGTTCAACTTTAAAGTTATCGACCATTTTACGCGTGGCTAATATTTGTAATTTTTTGCTGCCCTCAAGGCTACCTGCTACGCGCTGCCACTCTTGAGCAAATTCGTTTGCTGTAAAAGCGCCTTCGTTTAATAGCTCAACGCTTACTTCACCGCTGGTGTCGCTGCTACTAATGACTTGTAGGCTGGTTATTTCGCTTTTGTCAGAGCTCAACTTGGTCATTAAGTTTTGCTCTGCTTGTAATGCACTTTGCTCAAGCGTTAGTAAATTTGTGTTTGTTTGCCCATAAGCAGCGTCGTTTTGCATAACTAAATCGGCTGTTACGGTGTCGCCTGCAATACTTGGGAAAAAACCAACTTTTACTGTGCCTGTCATCGGCATGCCAATAACCAGTATAAAAAAAGCGATAAACGCAGCGACTACGGCGTATCTAAAGCGCAGTGAAAATTCAATAACCTTGCAGTAAATGTTTTTACTAAACCAGTTTAAGCCACTATCAGCACCATGTTGTATTTTTGACCACAGACCTCCTAAGCCTTTTTTAACTTGGCGTTTAGTACTAATGTGGGCTAAATGCGATGGTAAAATAAGTTTTGATTCAACAACTGAAAGCAGTAAACAAATGGTCACTACGGTAGCAAATTGAGAGTAAATTTTACCTAAGTTACCTGACACATTCGAAAGCGCCACAAACGCGGCAACGGTGGTTAACACCCCAAATATTGTTGGCACGGCAACCTTCATGGTGCCTAAAACTGTATTATTTAATGTATCGCCATGTTTTTTACGTGTAGTGTAAATACTCTCGCCTACAACAACGGCGTCGTCTACCACTATGCCCAGCGCCATAATAAAGCCAAAGGTGGTCATTTCGTTTATGGTCAGTGCGGTGTAACCATCGGTCATAAAATAAAGCGTACCAAAAAATACAAACGGCAAGCCACCAGCCACCCACAGCGCTACGCGTACGTTTAAAAATATGGCAAGTATTACAAACACCATAATAATACCGGTCACCGCGTTTTTAGTAAGTAGCGATAAACGTTCGGTGATCATGGTGCTTTTGTCGTGCCAGCTTTCAAGCTCTACATTTTGGGGTAATAAACCGCTTTCGTGCCATTTATCTATTACGCTATTAGCTTGTTCAACAATGGTAGTTATATCGCTGTTATCGCCCATTAAAATTTCAACGCCTACGGCATTTTGTTGGTTATAACGGCTTAATGAGTTGCTATCTTCGGCAAATGAGTCGGTAACGGTTGCTACATCGCCTAACTTAATTTGTGTGCCTGATGCGGTTGTTAGCAATACAATATTGGCAAAGTCGCGCTGCCAGTAAGCTTGGTCGGCGGCTTTTAAGCGTATAATTTTACTGCTATCGCGCAAACTAGTCGAAAGCGGACTTGATGACTCATTGTTAATGACCTCGCTTATATCGCTAATAGTTAAGTCATAGGCTTGGAGTTTACCTTCGTCGATTTCTATGGACATCATCGGGTCAATCACACCCGACTGCGCTACGTCGCTAATGCCTGATTGCGCTAATAAATCGGCTTTAAGTTTTTCGCCCAGGTTTTGTAATGTATGGCGATCGGCATCCCCAAAAAGTTGCAGCGTTAATGCATGATCTTGCCTACGGGCTTTATCAATAACAGGTTGCTCGGCATCTGCCGGAAAGTTATTAATAGCGTCAACTTGGTTTTTAACGTCAACAAGTAACTCATCGAGTGAGTAATCAGTACTTTTTTCAATGCTTACATGGCTGCCGCTAGCATCGGATGTAGAGGTAATACGTTTAATACCTGATACGGTTTCGAGCGCTTCTTCAATTTTTAACGCTATTCCTTCTTCGGCTTGCAATGCATCGCCACTGTCGTAAACCACCGATACCGAAATAGTATCTGGCTCTAAACTCGGAAAAGCCTCTTTACGTAAAGTCGTAAGCGACATAATACCCATTACAATCACACTAACTAGCAATAAGTTAGCGGCAACAGAGTTATTTGCAAACCAGTTAATAATACCGTGCAGCGGGTTATTATTACTGGGTAATTGAGGTGCTTGATGAGGGCTCATTATTGTATCTCCTCAACAATTGGATTTACTTTCATATCGCTTAGGTAACTTACTAATGGGCGCGTTACTACTTTTAAAGCACTTTGCTCTGCAACTGGCGAAATATATACGTAATCACCACGCTCAAATACTTTATTGGCTTGTATGCTTACTAAGTTGTTTTGATCATTTACGTACCAAATTGAACCATCTTGAGATACGGCAGAAGCAGGTAGTTTTATTACGTTACTTAACTGCTTACCGGCAATTTCTACTGCTAAAAATGTGCCAGGCAGTAACGGCGTTGCTTGCTCAAAGGGTTTATCTAAGGCAACAATTACGCTGCGCTGACGCGAACTGTCATCAAGGTGTTGCTCAAAACGTGCAATATAACCATTCCATTTAGTATTGGTGGTTACATCAGTTAAAATAACCTCGCCCGATTTATTATTTGCTAAGTTTTGCCATTGGCTTAATGAAAGCGGCACGGTTATTTCTATTTTGTCGGTACTGTTTAGCGTGGCAAGCGTATCGCCAATACCTACATAAGTACCTAAATCGATATCTCGCGATAAAATAGCAGCGTCAAATGGGGCACTTAACTGGGTGTTATTTACATCACGCTGTGCGGTTTTAAGTGCATATTGTGCGTTATCGAGCGTAGCTTGCGCGGCTTCTAATTGCAGCGTTCTAAATACAAGCGGCGAGCTTGGCGCTTGCGTAACGCCTGAGCGATCCCATTCACGTTTTGCCTGTTCACCTAAATCTTGCTCTTCTTGTAGTGCTAGTTTTGCATCAGCCAATGTTGCTTTTGCGCTAGCTAGGGCCTGTAAGTATTCGGTGTCATCAATTTTTGCAAGCACTGGCCCTTTAGTTATTAAGTTACCGGTCGCAAATTGCTCGCTCATACTGGTTACTTCGCCTTTAACTTGCGCTTTTAAGCTAAGTGACCAATGCGCTTTAGCTTCACCATGCCCACTAACATAAGCCTGATAAGTGCTCGGAGCTGCATTAATTACCGATACATTTGGGGCAATAGCTTTAATAGCGGCAGGTTGTGGGCTATTTGCTTGTTCGGCCATTTTTTGACCGTTATACATAATAACAAGCCCTATACAAACAATAGCAACAAGCGTTACAACAACCGGTGTTGGCGAAATTTTCATGACGATACTCCAAGGCCCAAAGCAAGGCCTAAATCTATGCGGTTAGTTAAAAGGGTGTAGTTTATTTGGCTAAGCTGGGCTTGCAGGTCGTATACTTTTTGTTGCACTGTTAGCAAATCTAAAATATCAACCAAACCTTGTTGATACTTACTTTGATAGTTACTAAAGCTGCGTTGAGCGCTGGCAAGTGCATTGCTAATTTGCAGTTGTTGCTCGGTTAATGATTGCTCCTGCCCGAGTGCATTTTCAACTTCGTTTACCGCACTTAGCAGCGTATCTTGGTACTGCCAAAACGCTTGCTCGGCATTTAATTTTGCAATATCAACTTGCGCACGCAGTGCTCCACCTTCAAATAAAGGGGCACTTAAACTACCCAATAAACTCCACACAGGGCTAGTTAATAATGCTTGGCTTGGCGTGCTTGCTAAATCACTCAGTGATGCCGAAAGCGAAATACTCGGTAGTAGCTCTTTGTACGATACATCAACCAAGTAATGCTTTGCCTGAATGTTGTAATAGGCACTTTGTAAGTCAGGTCGGCGTGCCAAATCTTGCTCTGGTAATGTACTTAATGGCTCAATAACGCTTGGCAGTGTTAATGTACTTGGCAGGTTTTGAAGTTTATCAGTGCCTACAATTAGCATTAAAGCACGCTTTGCTTTTGCTATTTGTTCTTCGTAATCGGCAATGGTCGCGCGGGTAGATGCCGTGCTAGTACGGGCGGTATCAAGCGCTTCTAAATCACCTAACCCATATTGGTAGCGCTCTACAATACTTTGCTCATTATTTTGTAAAACAACTAAACGTTGCTGCTCTATATCGAGCAAATTTTGCTGCAAAATAATATTTAAATAAGTACGAATAACACTCGCTACTAATGTGTCTTTAGCGCCTTGATAAGTAGCTTGGTTACTGGCAATAGTCATATCTTGCGCGGCTACGTTGTCAGCAATTTTTTGCCATATATCGGCTTCCCAGCTTATACCTACTGATGAACTGTATTGCGTGCCTTCGGTTTTACTGCGCTGCGCGTCAAATCCTGCATCTACACTAAACCACTGACTTGCAGCAGTTACATCACGCTGCGCATAAGCTAGTTTTAATGCAACATGCACTTGATTAAACGATGGGTTATTAGTAACAGCTTGCTCAATAAGCGAATCAAGCCCTTCAATATCCACCAAATCGGTAATGTAATTTACTTGCTGTGCGTTACTTGTGTGTACTGCCAGTTTGCATGTTGTTTTAGCGACTGCTCAGTACTATTACCTTGATAGCTTGGCTGACTACTGCATGCAGCAAGCATACAGCTAAGTGCAAGTAACAAACCGGTTGAGTGCTTTTTAAAATAAACCATTTAACTATGCCTAATTCATACCATTGCACATAGCTTATTCGGTCGAGGGTTAAGGAGAGGTTAAATGGCATTAACCTATTTAATTTTAGTTTTAATAAGTTATTTAAAGAGTGGTTGGGCTTTGGTGATAACGCTTAAAAACACCACAAGCACCTAAATAGTATAAATATATGCTCAAATAAAATTACCATCTATAATTAAAAAGTAGATAAATATTTAATTAAAATTCAGGACGTAAAAATGTTTGTTTTAAGTAAAACGTATTCATCGGTAAAAAATAAAAATGACGAACTACAAAAAGAAATTGAGTATTTACGCGCTAAAAACATTACTTTATCCAATGAAAACGACTCATTAAAAAAAGAACTCAGCAGCCCGATTAATAATTTTGAGCAACAATTTACGCATTCTTTACTTTCAAGCTCAATAGAGTGCATTAACCAAATAGAAGGTATAAGACAAACTGTTCTTGAGTCTTATTTTAAAATTAACGAAGAAAACCAAGTAAGTATAAAAATTAATACGCTTTTAGAAAAATCAAATAGTGTGCTCAGCCATATCGTTGAAGAAATGGATTTAATGACAAATAAAATGGGCAGCATGACAACTAATATTTCTGGCTTGGCAAGTATGGCAGGCACTATTAGTGGCTTTGTTTCAACAATTAGTAAAATATCAGATCAAACTAACTTACTTGCGCTTAATGCAGCTATTGAAGCAGCTAGAGCGGGCGAAGCCGGTAGAGGGTTTAGCGTAGTTGCTGATGAAGTTAGGGTGTTGGCAACCAATACAAATAAATCAGCGCAAGAGGTTGCAGATTTAGTTAATGAAATTATTAATAAAACAAACGAAACCGTTACCTCTGTTGATGGTATTAAAGAAAACAGCTCGCAACTGAGTATTAACTTTGAATCTCTAAATACCGACTACTCATCTATTATCGGCTTTTGCAGTAATATGAAAAATACGATTTCTCAAGCTGCTACTCGCTCGTTTATACAAACGGTTAAGCTTGATCATATTGTATGGAAAGGCGATGTATACGCTGTTGCTAATGGGCAAAGTAACAAATCAATTGAAAGCTTTAGCGATCATACAATGTGTAGATTAGGTAAATGGTATAATTCTGACCAATCGGCTGACTATAAACATTCTAATGCATTCAAACAGCTTGAAACCCCACACAGCGAGGTTCATACAAACGGAGTCGAAGCACTTCGATTGATACAAGAAGGTAAAAAAGAAGCCGCTATTAAACATATAAATAAAATGGAAATCGCGAGTGAGCGTGTAATGCACTTACTTGATGAAATAACTAATTAACCACCCAGCTAAATTTTAGCTGTAGTAACTCATATCAGATCTCCGTTTTAACTAATAAGCTTAGAGTTCATCTGAGAGGCAGCTAAGAGCGAAAACCAGTCATTCAGATTGGTAAATATAAGAGTTAGTTGATTGGTTAAACTACTCTTTGCACATATATTCATGAAAATTAGAGACGTGCGCATATTGTTCTATTTAACTTTTCTTTTAAGTTTTAGAAAACTTAGTGATAGTAATACCTTAGCTTATTTGTTAAAACTATATTATGTATAAAAATGAACGTAGCGTCGGCAGAAATATGCGCGATGAGCGCACTATTAAATTGTTAAACGTCTATTGGTGATGGAAGATCCACGCTCCTTTGGGCTTAATGATGTATTTATGGATCTTATGAGGGTTTTGTGTCAGTAAGTAATTTTGTGAGAGTGCTAATAACCGAACATGGTGAATGTTTCGCAAAAAATGTTGAATATTTAACTTGTGTTCCTTTTAATTCATCTTCAGCAAGTTCCGTACTTAATGTTTTTTATAACCGAGCCTTTCCAAATAATAGGAAAGATCTTAGAACTAGTTTGATTGGACAGGAGATAAAAAACTCAACGGATGGAAAGCATGATTTTAATTCATTTTCCAGTGATGTATGGAAAATCAAGACTATTGACAGATTGCCGAAAGGACTTGATTTTAACAGTGAAACACTAAACTATATTCGCGAATCAAATGGCTTTGTCCACAGGTTCAATCTAGCTGTTGAATTGACTGGAGATTCGTTGATTCAAGCTTTTGTAGATAATTACAGCAATGATGTGAAAACCAACAAATACTCTAATGCAAAGTCTCAGTTTAAGAAATACTTTTCCGTTAATCCTGATGAAAATCTTAGTTGGATGCAGGACATTGATATTAATAACCTTCCTATCTGGTTTGGAAGAGAAGAATGTAAATATCTTTGCGAGTTTATTCGCAGTGGAAAGTCGTTTACTGAAGCATGCAGTTCTGTAAACAAGAATGTTTTCGGCTATAGTCATGATGATATTAAGTCTTTTTGTTCTGTAAGTAAATCTGAAGCAAGAATTACACTTGACAATATTTTTGAGGCGGTAAAGGAAAAGATAAGCTCACCGCTGATTAGTCGTAGAAATCATGATCAAAATGAGTATGTTTACTTTGCTGTTCTGGGTAGTGACTTGATTAAAGTTGGTGGTTCTAAGTCTGATGTTAATTTAGAAAAAAGGCTTAAGGATCACCACAACTCTTATCCTGAGCTTAGCTGTACTGAGGTGTATCAAGTTCGTAGCTACATTCAGACAGAGAAAGTCATAAAGTCAGTATTTTGTGCAAATTTTGACATTGCTGCTTTTAAGTACAAAGATCCAAATAAAAAGAGAGAACTTGCTCAAGGGGAATATTTTTCCATTGAAAAATCCAGCCACCGTCGAGCGCTTGAGTTTTTCGATAAGTGTATTGAATTAGTTCCCCAAAAATAGACGTTTAACAAAGCATTTAAGACTGATTCCCAACGCTTGGAATTCTTCATTCCATCGTTGGGTTTTGTGTTTTCGGTGCAATGGATTAGGTAAGATGGCAGCGTTGCTCACACCTTAATGCGGCGTTGAGGCTGTAGAATTACTCTTTTTAAATAAAAATAGCCTGTTTTATTTGTTCATCTCCTTATGTGATTGATACTCATTGACTGCTAACATTTTAGTATTTATGCGACACGCAGTTTGTGTTGCATAATCGCTTGTTGAACTGAGGCACTACCTGCTCGCTATATCAGAGTTGGTGTTGTTTATGCTATGGGAATTTGCTTTTTATGGCCAAAACTATAGTAAGCCAATTTCATTGGCGTATCTCGCCTTATTTAAGCTTTCCCTGCACTGCTCAGCGTTGATTATGCTTCCATTACACCTAAATTTGGCTAGATAAGCAACTATATTTTACACGCACAATAGTTTCCAGCCTGAGCAATTAGCAGGTTAACTCATTGATTTTATGAAGCAAGTAAGGCTGCTAACTCGTTCTAACCATGTGATTTTCCGTCACACCTGAATTCATGACACCAATAAATCGTAAGATACCTACCTTGAATGACTGACAAGACCAATGCGGTATTAATAGCTCTTGCTCTGCTTTCGGTTTCACCGCTTTATGTAGTGTGGAAGCTTGAGCTTTTATTAGCCCTAACTACCGTCTCTTGATTGCTCAAAGCAATCATTAAGAATTTACTCTAACTTGTATTGGGGCAAAGGCGAGTTATATTCATAACCCATCGATGGACAATAGTGACTTAGCTAATGTCCAAAAAGTGCTAAGTAAGATCGCGATGAGCGCATCGAGATTTCACCTTATCCCTTTGGATTTTATTGTTATGTCTTTAGCTCATTGAGCGTAAGCAATCTTGGTGAAAAGAGCTATTTGAGTAGCTGACAAGCCTAGCCTGTAACAAACTAAATGCAGCAGAAATCTCATCAATGTCTGGGCTTCGCTCAGGTCTAGTCACCATTTTCTCGAAATCACCATAATAAGCTTCTTCTACAAGTTTCCAACATACTTTAAACTCGTGGAAAGGCTGGTTGAGGCCTATGTCACTATTTATCCAAGGAATATCAAATCTTCCAGCATGGTTAATATCATTCTGTACTGTTACCCCCATCATTTCAAAGAAAGAACAATCTGAGTTAGTGAATTCCTTTATTTCATCATGGCGCAACATTAATGTGATATCGTAGAAGTGACGAACCTTGTCTTGTAGTAAATCTCTCGTAGATGCAGCCATCAAACCCAAAATCTTCTCACAGAGCGTTCGTTTCCAACACAACACATTAATCTCAAAATCCTGAAGGTTAAACTCTTTAATAATGTCAGAGTTTCCGCTTTTAATTGCCCACTCAGCAATTAGCGTTCTTACTGGCTTTTTCTCAATAGGTGATGGGGTTGTAAATGCATTGCACTCGATTAAAATCGTCTCTTGGACTTCACCAAGGTCCTGCTTGGGATCAATTAGTGGGAATCGAACCCTTACTTTCTTGAACTTTGATCCTGAATTAAATCTTTCCCCTGTCTCTTCAAGATCTTTGCAGGCATTTTTAACAACCCGCTTAACTACCCTCTTGATTTTATTGTCACCCCATTCATTCCCCGGAATGATCGCTAAATCGATATCCTCTGAAAACCGATAGAGCACTTTGTATATCTTTGAAAGTGAGGTTCCACCTTTAAATACAACGCAATCTTTATCCGAAGATTGTGATAAATTAAGCAGAGATTTTGTTAAGAAGTAATCCTTTTCAACATAAGCTTGAGGTACATTGAATTCAGCAGCTGTGAATCGTATTACTTGATCAAATACCTTTTGGTTTTTTTCTTCATGTAGAATCAAAACGTAATATTCCATTCATCTTTATTTTTTACGTGCCGAGAAAGACTACCTAATCGATAATGGCTTCTTCTGCTCAAATCGTTCCTTATTTCAGAAAGAAACCCCTCAAAATTTGCATCGTGTTTTTCTTGATAATCATCTAGAATTGCACCGAACAGAGCCTTGGTTTTTTTATAACTTAAGTGTTTATATAACTTTCTCAAATTCTTGGAGTCATCAACAATATGTTGTATATACTCCTCTAATGAGTCAGATAAGCTGCCACCCTCAAAATCTTGAACTTTACTAATGTTGTTTAAAATATATTCCAGTTCATATCTAGCAATGTCCTTTTCTCTTACTGTTTCTTTGGTACGTTTTACTTCAATTTTAATTCCATATGCATTAATATGATGGGGAGCATTCTTCGATGTTATGATAGTAATAACAGAAGGAACTTGGGTACTAAGCCCTTTCTTGTTGAACAAGCTAGGTCCCACTGTATAGCCAACCTTTCTTTTATTTCTGTATGTTAAAGCGTGGATTACTTCTCTATAGGACGGCGGCAAATTACCAAACCTACTTTTTTCAACTTTATAAAATAATCCATCAGCAATCTTACCAATTGAACTATCATCATTTTTTTCATCTTTTTTCATGAAGTATGCAAGAGCTTTTGTTGTAGCAGATTTTGACTCTTTATACGCTTTAAGATCACTAACCAAAAAAACAGTGCCAGGCTTCATTTTTCGTATGTCAGATCTTACTTTTTCAGCTGTAGACATAATAAACCTCCGATTAACCTACTTCTATTATGAAGGCTATACGTAAAAAATCAACCACCGAACCCAAGCATTGACAATACCACATTGATATATAAAATAAATTCCGACTCAATAAAAATAAAATGTACCATAACGACTCCGGTTATTTTTAGGTCCCTATTTTAGGAAGGTAGCGTTTCTTAGAGTCCCTATCAGTCTCGTCATCTTTTTGAGCTTTAAGCTCGCCCTAGCTCATTTGAAGGCAGAAATGAGTTACATCTCAATGACCGCTATTGGCACTAAGCCGAACTTCGGCAAAGAGCGATAACCGACCATTCAGGTGAGTCGTCATTAACTTAGTAAGAATAAGTGAAAACCTCCCTCTTTTTCACATAGTAAAATAACCTTTCCTAAGCTTAATATTTATAGATGGCAATAACTTACACTATTTGCTATTAATAGAAACTCATACAATAAGGACGTTTTCGCGCTAACAAAGGGAAAGTGTCCTCTGATAGAGTTGTTAGGTTGCATATGAGCACTGAGATTGAACCAATGTATGTTGATTGTGGCGAACATGGTAAGCGAGTTGCAGCCGTCGTTTGTTGCCATTTGTTGAAACCAGAAGGTGTACCTGTAGGCTTTATTGAAAACTCTAGCGAACCTAATGACCTTCAAGCGTGGTGTTCCAAATGTGAAGCCTTGTTTGATGAAGAAGATGGTATGACTGAGAAGTTTCGAGCCTTTAATAAAATGTCAGTTGTGTGTGTCAATTGTTATGAAACATCAGCTGATTATCACAGCGTCGAGGCTCAATAGTGTTTGTTGTAGACCAGCAACCTAACAAGCCAAGTCAGCGGGAATTTTACTCGCTGAAAAACGCTCTTAAAATCCCCTGCTTGGGGCGTTACCACCGTCCGCTCATGGCACTTTGCAGAAGTCCACTTAGAACGATAATCGCACATTGAAAAATATTTAATTTATATTTATGGGAATAGATATTGCGACTTTGTACGATAAAATTATTAATTGCCGTTTCTCGTGCGAAATAACAAGCCATGATTTTCGGCTATTTTAATTAGCTGTTTACAAAGGTAATTACTGATAGAATTATTGTAGGATGTAATGTACGCCATTTTAGTGTGTTACAAACCACCAAAATAGAACAGGATAAGCTATTAGTTCACAAAGGGAGTTTTATAGTGTTTAAAAGTATTGCGGTCTATTCAGGATTAATTGCCACAATCTGGATCTTCATTGGTGTTTATGTAGCAGGTCGATTTTATGCAGGTTACGATCATTCTAAACAATTTTGTAGTGAATTAGGTGCGACAGGTAGTCCAACTGAAAAACTGTCTCCTTTAATTAATAACTATCCCCTAGGCTTTTTGTTTTGCTTTTTCGGCTGGTATTTAGGGCAGTTATCAAACGTTTCTATTTTAATAAATATTGTAGGTTGGTTAGTCATAGCTCACGGAGTTGGTACATGGGTAGCAGGCTATTTTCCGATGGACGCTGATCCATTTACTAAGAACCCAACTTTTAATTGTAAAGTACATTCTTGGGCTGGTTTTATCATGTTACTTTCGCTAGTTGTAGCGCCAATATTAGTAGCTATAAGCCCAACCACAGAAATTATCCCTCTATACTTCCGTATTTTTTCAGCTGTTTCTGTTATTGCTGCTGTTTATTATCTATTTGCTATGGTTAAAGCCGTAAAATCTCAAAGTAATCCAGGTATCTATCAACGAATTTCATATGCATTTCAGCTAATTTGGCTAAGTGTCTTTTCATTAGTGTTGATGTAACTATAAACTGTAAACGATAAGAAAATAAGATTCCTTAGCCCGCTTATGGCACATATCTGACAATTAAAGTTAAGACTTATTTATTTTAATCAATCAGTAAAAAATTATTGTTTACGTTATGTCTATTAGCTTAATTAAGCACTCGTAAGCACTATATCTATGCACCTAACCGCTACTAAAATAAGCTTTGAATATCATTTTTTTTAGAGGTGCTATTGACCATTTTTAGAATATAATTATCTACGATTTTAAGCATTACCTAGTCATTATCACTGTTTTGATACTAAAACCAAGCACAGGCTCTTTGTATAAAAGAGAAATTATGGTTTGTTACGGTATTTATATTTATCATCCTTGATATATTATTACCGTGTATAAAAATTAAATTTTATACACTAAGTTATTTTGTTATGAAACAACCCTATTGCGCCCTGTATTCTTTGCTGTATATAAATGTGTATCGGCTCGTTTAAATGCATCTACTGGGCTTTCACCTTGTATAACCTCAATTACACCCATACTTACCGTTGACTTAATTCTATGCAGTGTATGTACACACGCATCTAAATTTATAATTGCTTTTATTTCGCTTAAATTAGTAGGAAGTGACACAAGATTAAAAGTGCCTTTAAAGATAGTGCTATATAGTCACTTTTAATAACTGGTGTGATATAAATTATTTAGCTTACTAGAACGGTTAAATAACGCTTTATAAGTTTTGTAGTTGTTCTATCAACCATTTATGAATTGGACTGTTGTTAGTACGAGGGTGCCATGCGGCTATTACTTTAAATGTAGGTGGTAGCGCCTGCGTTTTAAGCTGTTTAACTTTGCTGTTTGGTAATAATCTTGATGGGTAAAACGCCAACATATCGGTTGTATGTAAAATGTCGGGCACTGCTGAAAAGCTCGGTACCGACATAACAATATTTCGCTTTAAACCCTTATTAGCAAACCATTGATCGTGTGATCCGCGTAAATTAGCGCGCGAAGGCGACACCACCAGCTGCGGGTGCGCTGCAATTTGCGAAAGTGTTAAGGGCTCATTTTCAAACTCATTTTTACAACCAGTAATACACAAGTGCTGCTCTTCTAGCAAAGTGACATACGCCAAGTTGTCAGGAATAAACTCAGGAAAGCTTATAAGCAAATCAAGCTCGCCTGCGGTTATAAGTTGATTAACGTTGTCGGATGCAAAGTCGCGCACTATAAGCTTTAAACCCGGTGCTTCGCGGCGAGTTATATTAAAAAGCTGAGGCAATAATGCCTGCGTTGCATAATCGGTCGCACTAATAGTAAATACACCTTTGTAGCTTTGTGGTGTAAATAACTCTGGCTCTAGCAAGGTTTCTAGTTGTTTTAATATATGAATAATAGGCTGCTGCATAGCGAGGGCTTTAGGGGTCGGCACCATACTATTACCTTGGCGTATAAATAAACGATCATCGAATAAGTCGCGCAGTTTTCGTAACTGTTCACTAATTGCTTGCTGAGTTAAACCCATTTTACGAGCCACTTGCGAAAGGTTTTTTAAATCAAGTAATGCGTTAAGCACTCTGAGCTGTTTAATATCGAGCCTATTAATACCATTCATAATTGTATCTAAAACAAAAAACTGTTGTTTCAAATTGTATCTTTAAAACTCTACCCTTACCAACATTGCTTAAGCAGCGAATTGCTGATTAAGCCCATCACAATATTTCACCTCGTTAAATGCGAGGTAATAAGCCATTAAGTTTGCTTTAAGAGAGAGTTTTAATGAATCACCCTATTTCAGATACCAACACGTTATTTTCATCTGTAGAACTTGGTCCTTTCACGCTTAAAAACCGTATTGTAATGCCACCACTAACACGCTCTCGCAGCACTCAGCCAGGTAATATTCCTAATGAATTGATGGCTGAATATTATGCGCAGCGCACGTCGGCTGGCTTTATGGTTACCGAAGGCACGCAAATAGAACCTCGAGGTCAAGGCTACGCTTGGACCCCTGGTATTCACTCGCAAGCACAAATTGAAGGCTGGAAAAAAGTAACAAAAGCCGTACACGCTAAAGGCGGTGTTATTTTTGCTCAGCTTTGGCATGTAGGCCGTGTATCGCACACGTCGCTACAACCAAATGCAGATAAACCGGTTGGCCCTTCAGATATTGTTGCTGACAATGTAAAAGTATTTATTGAAACCGCACCTACTGAGGGCGCGCTCGCTAACCCAAGTGAACCCCGTTCCCTAAGCACTGCTGAGGTTGGTGAACTGGTAAATATGTATGCTCAAGCTGCACGCAATGCTTTAGAAGCAGGTTTTGATGGTGTGGAGCTTCATTGTGCTAACGGCTATTTAGTTAATCAGTTTATTTCTGAGCACACTAATAATCGTGACGATCAATACGGTGGAACACTTACTAACCGCCTGCGCTTTTTAAAAGAGATAGTTGAAGCGGTAAGTGACGTTGTAGGCTCTGATCGTTTAGGTGTTCGCTTTGCTCCTTTATTTGAAAGCACAGATGAAACACGAGTGTATCTAGGACTTGTAGAATCAAACCCTCACCATACTTATGTACAAGCCGTTAAAGTGCTTGAGCAAGCTGGCATTGCTTACTTATCAATTGCGGAAGCTGATTGGGATAACGCCCCTGATTTACCAGAACAGTTTTACAAAGCGGTAAGAGCTGAATTCTCTGGTCGAATTATTTATGCTGGTAAATATACAGTAGAAAAGGCAATTCGTATTTTAGGCGAAGGTTACGGTGACTTATTTGCATTTGGTCGCCCATTTATAGCTAACCCTGATTTACCAGAGCGTATAGCGAATAATTGGACGTTTAACGAAGCCGATGCAGCGACTATGTATGGCGGCACCGAAGTGGGTTATAGCGATTACCCGTTTTATGAAAAGTAGCTAATGTAAACTCTAAACGATATAAAATTGGTATAAAACCAATACGGTTTTATACCAAGTAGCTTAATTAAGCTACCTGTTTTGAGGTAAGAAAACGGTGTTGATAACACTGCTAAATTTGTTATTAGTTGTTCTCGGCAATTGCTCTTGCATTGCTCTACCTTCTGCATTTATGCAACCGTATAGCAGTTATTTTTTAATAGAGTTAACGTTAGATTTAATCCCTCAAACTGATTAAGTATTACTGCGGATTGGTATTATCGTCAAGAATAGTAAAGATAAGTAAAAGGGTGTAAAGCCTCCCTGTATTGCCCTTACATGCAGTTGGCATTCAGTTTCAAACGTCAATACTAGCCATGTTAACCACAAACGAGGCAATATTATGAAACTTACATTTATACTACCGGCACTATTAGTTATTGGCACTTTATCTAGTTCTGCATTTGCAGCATCACATGATAGATATACAAAGCAAGAATATAAAAAGGTTCAGCTAAAACGAGAACTGAAAAAAATTAACCAAACTAAGGTAATCAAGTATGTTCCAGTTAAAGTTGTTAAAAGAAACGTTAATAACACAGCATTTGTTAAAGTTAATGTCATAACGTATCACCCTAGCCTTAAATTTATTAAAAGATAAATGCGCACTTTAAAATATAAAGTCATGTTTGCGGCAATAAACAACGCGCCGCAAACTTAGCTTTTTACACCATTTAAACTCTATTATTGGTATTTTCCCATCTAAAATGCACGGAAATAACGTTTTCTAAGCACAACAAAAAAGTCCAAATACATAATTTAATAGCAAAATTATTAAAATATCTCTCGTAATAAATATACTTACAAAGAACAGAGTCACCCTCAAAAATCGTCAAAAATAACTAAGTATGTCAATAACTGTCAGTAAAATGTAAAAAGCTGTAAGCATAGCTCCGTTTGCTGTTATATGTCAGTTAACATTCAGTTTGAACCGCTAGTATTGAACCCAGTTATGTAAAAACATAAACGAGGCAATACTATGAAACTTACTTTTTTACTACCTGCACTGCTCGCCATTGGCGCAGTATCAGGCTCTGCGCTTGGAGCACAAAACGAGCGAGAGAATGATAAAAGCTTTAAACGTGACCACGACAAACGTGTTGAATATAAACGCGATGAACGCCGCCATGAAAAAAAGCAGCGTATTGAGCATAAAAAAGAAAAACGAGAAGACCGTAAGCAAGAAAAACGTAAACTTGCTAAGTACAAGCAGGAAAAGCGTGAACAATACCGCTACAACCAGCGCAAATATAACTACTTAACAAACCATAATAATTCAGTCGCTTACAGACAAAATCGATTTATAAACCATTTACCACGCAATAGCGCATCGATTAGATTTAATGGTATTTCGTTTACGTTTAACGACGGCCTTTACTACCGTAAAGCTAGAAGAGGCTACCACGTAGTTACGCCACCTAGAGGCCTGCGTATAAATACGCTACCAAGAAATTACAGGCATTTTAAGCATCACAATACCACCTACTACACATATCAAAACGTGTATTACGTCGCAAATAATGACGGTTATACAGTGGTTGATGAGCCACCAACCCGTCTTAATCAGGCAATAAAAGTGGGTAATGTGAATGATTATAGCTTGGGCCAAACTTACGATTCATTGCCTCAGGCAGCACAGGCCGTAATAATTAACTCGCAGCAGTATTTTAAATACGGCGATATTTATTTTTTACCGCAAATAAGTGGTGACGACATAAAATACCTTGCTATAAAGCTAGGTTAAATCCGCTATAAATTAAAAGACCTTGCTACCAATAGCAGGGTCTTTTTCATTTCCCCTGTAGGTAATAACTTAAAGCAATAAAATCAATTCCCTCTCTAAGCATTAACATGTCTTAGTATTTGTAAGCTTTTTTGCTAAACTAGCTCGCATATTAATAGTGAGAGTGTATTTATGTCGGGTGAGTTTCCACGTGCTGGTTTTTGGCGCCGTTTTGCGTCGTTAGTTTACGATACGTTAGCCATTATTGCGTTTGCGATGTTAACTGTAGTGCTGTATTTATTTGCAGTACAAGGGCTTATTTCTCTCGATGTAATTAGTTTAAACGGCGCAGAGGATGTATCTGCCTTTATTCAAAATTCAAATCTTCTTTCGGGTATTCGTACCGCTCTTTTAATTATTGTTACCTTAGTATTTTTTGGCTACTTTTGGACTAAAAGCGGGCAAACCATTGGCATGCGTGCATGGCGTTTAAAAGTACAAACTCTTGAGGGTAATTTAATTAGCTGGCCGCAATCAATTATCCGCAGCGTTAGCGCTTTACTCGGTTTAGGTAATTTGGTGGTGTTAGTAGATTTTAAAAACAAAAAAGCACTGCAAGATTACATCTCTAAAACAGAAGTTATTGCGCTTACTAAAGAAGAAAACAGACGTATTTATAGTGAGCTTGATTAATACCAGCTTTCAAATCGTGAGTTAAGCGGTAGTTAGGCAGTAATTAAAAAGCAAAAAGGGTGACCACTGGTCACCCTTTTTCATGCTATGAATAGGCACTCTATACCCGTTTATTCATCAAATATGTCGCAAAGCCTATAAATATAATACTGGGCAATACCGCACCTATAATGGCAGGTATTTGGTAAACCATAACTACAGGGCCAAATATTTCATTAGTTAAGTGAAACACAATCCCCGTTACAACACCCATAATAATACGTGCGCCCATAGTAACGGTACGTAGTGGGCCAAATATAAACGAGAGCGCCACCAGCAGCATTACCGCAACAGATACTGGCTGCATCAACTTACGCCATAGAGCAAGCTCATAGGTACTTGTGTCTTGTTCGTTTTGCTCTAAGTAACTTAAATACGACCAAAGCCCAGTAAATGAAAGTGACTCCGGTTTTACCGAAACAACCCCTAACTTTTCAGCTGTGAGTTGCGAAGGGTAAAACTCTTCTGGTAATTGCTCTGTTGTGGTTTTTTCGCTAGTAATAATAACCTTATTTACGTCACGAAGTAGCCAACCTTCTTTTCGGCTCAGTGCATCTCTTGCTTTAGTAATCTGGGTAAGCTCTAACGATTTATCAAAGTGGTACATGTGTACCCCGTTGAGCCTGCCGTTTTCATCAACATCTTCAATATTAATAAAATTATTGCCGTCTTTAGCCCATACACCTTTTTGTGTATTAAACACATCGCCGCCATGTATTGCTTGGTTTCGCATTTCTTTAGCGTGTAATTGCGCTTCAGGTGCACCCCATTCACCAAGTGCCATCATGCATACAGCCATAAATATGGCCGTTTTCATCACTGAACCAATTATTTGTAAGCGCGACATACCAGCGGCTTGCATCACTACCAGCTCACTGTTTGAGGCAAGTGCCCCCAAACCCGTTAAGCCACCAATTAGCGCGGCCATCGGAAAAAACACCACTAAATCGCCAGGTATTGTGTAAAGCGTGTAAAGCATTGCGGTCATTAAGTCGTAACTGCCGCGCCCTACCGACTTTAACTGGTCGATAAATTTAATTAAGGTGCTAATACCAACAAGTACCAGCAATGCAAAGCCAGTAGTTTGTAAAATACTGCGGCCTAAATACCAATCAAGCGTTTTCATCATGAGCCTAACTCCCGCTTAGTTACAACGGCTTTAAGCCAAGCGCCCAGTGGTCGCCCTTTTATAATTAATAACCCACCTATAAACAAGGCACTTAGATGAATCCACCACAAGCCGATTGAAGGCGGGATTTTGCCATCTTCAACTGCAAATTTAGCGGCATTTAGTAAAATAAAGTAGCCTAAGTACAAGCTAATAGCAGGCACTAGTTTTGCAAATTTACCTTGGCGAGGATTAACCACACTTAGTGGCACTGCCAGTAAGGTAAGTAGCGGGATTGATAACGGAATAGCGAGTCGCCATTGCCATTGAGCAATAGATTCAGGAGTGTTTATAGCCAATAATTGGTTAGTTGGCACAGCCTCTAATTTACGGCGTTGATGCTCTATTTCTTGTTCTCGTATTTGTACGCTGTAACCGTCAAATTCTGTTAAATTAAGTGCAGGCGTTGTGCCGTCTGTTTCGTAACGTTTACCGTCTGTTAGTACTAGCTGTTGCTCACCATTTACGGCTTCAACCACAACACCTTGCTGTGCATATACTAAGCGCGCTAGATTGCCTTTTTCGCTATCAGGTAACTGTGCAACAAATACCTTATTGAGCTCTTTGCCGCCTTTTTCAATATTATGAATAAACACCACGGCTTTTTCGTTACCGGTTTCTTGAAACCGCCCAGCTCTTAGTGCAGATAACCCCGCATCGGCTTTGGCTTGTTCTTTCAATTGATACTCTTGCTCGCTTGCCCACGGCGCTATATACATAGTCAATGCAGCGGCTAATATGGCAAGCCCAACGCTTGATATAAGCGTTACGCGCACAACATACCATTCACTTACGCCACAGGCTTTAAGTACGGTCATTTCGCTATCGGCGTAAATACGGCTGTAAGCCAAAATAATGCCTAAAAATATACTCAGCGGAAGTATTAGCGAGGCTAGTTGTGGAAGCTTTAGTGCAATCATCGATAGCACTAATTTAGCAGGAATGCTGCCCTCAGAGGCATCACCTAAAATACCAACTAACTTTTGTGACAAAAAGATTGTCATTAAAGTTAAAAATACGGCGACCTGCGATTTTAAAACCTCAGCGGTCAAATAACGGAAAATTAGCAATGCTCGCCCCTGTTAAACATGGAATTTCACTACGATAGTGAGAATTGAATAGTTAAATAGCTATTTTACCCAATTAATACCGGCAAATAGGCTATTATTATAAGCCATCAAATTTAATTATCCTACCTAAGTGCACGATATAATGTTGCATTAGTAGCCCTTAAGCATATAAAGTTCAATTACACAGTAAGAGTCTAGCAAAATCAGCTAAAATTAAAATTATCCGCACATAAGTTACGTAGATAAGACTAGAAAATACTTTTTTAGCCCCAACTTACTAACTTAAATGACTCAAAATCAGGAGTGACAATGGAATTTAACGTAAAAAGTGGTAGCCCAGAAAAACAGCGCAGCGCATGTATTGTGGTTGGCGTTTACGAGCCACGTAGGTTATCCCCCATTGGTGAACAACTCGATAAAATTAGTGATGGCTATATCTCTAATTTACTTCGCCGTGGCGACTTAGAAGGTAAGCCAGGCCAAGTTTTATTATTGCATCATGTACCTAATGTATTAAGCGAGCGTATATTGCTTGTTGGTTGTGGTAAAGAGCGCGAGCTTGATGATAAGCAATATAAACAAATTATTTCTAAAACTATTAATACCTTAAACGAAACAGGCTCTATGGAAGCAGTCTGCTTTTTAACAGAGCAACACGTTAAAGGTCGCGACACTTACTGGAAAGTTCGTCAAGCAGTAGAAACAACGCAAGATTGCTTATATACGTTTAACCAATTAAAAAGTAAAAAAGTAGACCCTCGTCGCCCACTTCGTAAAATGGTGTTTAACGTACCAACACGACGCGAACTAACGATTGGCGAAAGTGCCATTGAGCATGGTTTAGCCATTGCTGCAGGTAGTAAGCTATGTAAAGACGTGGCTAATATGCCACCAAATATTTGTAACCCAGTGTACTTAGGCGAGCAAGCACAAGAGTTGGCAACTAATTTTGACAACATCACTGTTGATATTATTGGCGAAAAGCAAATGGCAGAACTAGGCATGAATTCTTACCTAGCTGTTGGCCGAGGTAGTGATAACGAATCAATTATGTCGATTATTAACTACAAAGGCGCCGCTGACGACCAAGCCCCTATTGTACTTGTTGGTAAAGGCTTAACGTTTGACTCAGGCGGTATTTCATTAAAACCAGGCGAAGGCATGGACGAAATGAAATACGACATGGGCGGCGCTGCAGGTGTTATTGGCGCAATGCGTGCACTTGCACAAATGCAATTGCCAATTAACGTTATTGGTGTTTTAGCTGGCTGTGAAAACATGCCTGGCTCAAACGCGTATCGCCCAGGTGATATTTTAACAACAATGTCGGGGCAAACAGTTGAAGTGTTAAACACCGACGCTGAAGGTCGTTTAGTATTGTGCGACGCACTAACGTACGTTGAACGTTTTAATCCAGATACGGTTATTGACGTAGCAACACTTACTGGCGCTTGTATTGTAGCCCTTGGCGCGCATGCGACTGGTTTACTATCAAACCATAACCCACTTGCACACGATTTATTAAAAGCGTCTGAGCAAAGTGGCGACCGCGCATGGCAGTTACCGTTATGGGATGACTATCAAGATCAACTAGAGAGCCCATTTGCTGACTTTACAAACTTAGGCGGACGCTCTGCGGGTACTATTACTGCGGCATGTTTCTTGTCTAAATTTACTAAAAAGTATCATTGGGCGCATTTAGATGTTGCGGGTACAGCGTGGCGCAGTGGCGCTAAAAAAGGCGCAACGGGCCGTCCTGTTCCAATGCTTACTCAGTATTTATTAAATAGAGCTGGCGTAAGTGAAGCCGCTCAAGATTAAACACACTGTTTAGCTACTTATAAGGCGCCGTTTGGCGCCTTATTTATTTGTGTATTAATTGAAGCAAACCCCGTTATATGGCAAAATCTGCCTCTTAATTTATGTATATCAATTTGGTATGCATTCAATGTCATGGGAAACCCCGATACAATGAACATGAACGCTAAATTTTTCGTTCTAAAGCAACAAGATGAGTCTAAAGCGAAGGCTGACGATCATTTTGCTTTGGCTGCTCAAATTGCGGCCGATCAGTATCGAAATGGGCAGCGTGTGTTTATTTGTGTTAACGATAACGAAGCTGCCTGTGCCATTGATGAAATAATTTGGGCATTCGATCCAGATAGTTTTGTGCCACATAATTTACAAGGTGAAGGCCCTAAAGGCGGCGCACCTGTAGAAATTGGTATTACGCCACCTGTTGGCAATCGTAAAGTTTTAATTAACTTGGCTACTCAATTACCGGATTACATTCGTCGGTTTAACCAAGTTTTTGATTTTGTACCCGTAGAAGCAGCGGCTAAACAAGCAGCCCGCGAGCGTTTTAAAAAGCTACGCCAACTCGGTGCCAATCTCACCACGCAAGATATTAATAGCTAGCCAATCAGGCAAACTAACCAACTAATTTAAGTACTTATTTAAGGTTCTGTGTAATGGATAAAACCTACAATCCGCAAGATATTGAACAGTCTCTATATCAAGACTGGGAACAAAAAGGCTACTTTAAGCCATCTGGCAAAGGCGTACCATATTCAATTATGATCCCGCCGCCAAATGTCACTGGTAGCTTACACATGGGCCACGCCTTCCAAGATACAATAATGGATACCCTAACGCGTTTTAAACGTATGCAAGGTAACAACACATTATGGCAAGTAGGTACTGACCACGCAGGTATTGCAACGCAAATGTTAGTTGAGCGTAAACTGCATGCCGAAGAAGGCAAAACACGCCACGATTTAGGCCGCGAAGATTTTATTAATAAAATCTGGGAATGGAAAAAAGAATCGGGCGGCACTATTACCAAACAACTTCGTCGCCTTGGCGCATCGGTTGATTGGGATCGTGAACGCTTTACCATGGACGATGGCCTATCTGAAGCCGTTAAAGAAGTGTTTGTACGCCTTCACAAAGAAAACCTAATTTATCGTGGTAAACGCCTAGTAAACTGGGATCCTAAATTACACACTGCTATTTCTGATCTTGAAGTTGAAAACAAAGACAAAAAAGGCCACATGTGGAACTTACGTTACCCACTGGCTGATGGCGTTACAACGCAAGACGGAAAAGACTACATAGTAGTAGCAACAACTCGTCCAGAAACCATGCTTGGCGACTCGGGTGTTGCAGTAAACCCTGATGACGAACGCTACATAGATTTAATCGGTAAAGAGATTTTATTACCTATCGTTAATCGTCGTATTAAAATTGTTGCTGACGAACATGCCGATAAAGATAAAGGCACGGGCTGTGTAAAAATAACCCCAGCGCACGACTTTAACGATAACGAAGTGGGCAAGCGTCATCAAATGCCGATGATAAACATTTTCGATAAAGACGCCGCTATTTTAACCCAAGGTGAAACATACACTTTTGACGGTAAAGAGCTTGAGTTTGATGCGCCAATTCCTGAGCGCTTGCGCGGGCTTGATCGTTTTGCTGCGCGTAAAGCGATTGTGGCTGAATTTGAAGAACTAGGCCTACTTGAAAAAATTGAAGACCATGGCTTAACGGTTCCTTACGGCGATCGCTCTGGCGTGGTAATTGAGCCACTACTTACCGATCAATGGTATGTACGTGTTGCACCACTTGCTGAACCGGCAAAAGACGCTGTTAAAAACGGCGATATTCAATTTGTACCTAAGCAATACGAAAACATGTACTTCTCGTGGATGAACGACGTACAAGATTGGTGTATTTCACGCCAGCTTTGGTGGGGTCATCGTATCCCAGCTTGGTACGACAATGAAGGTAACGTATTTGTTGGTCGCGACGAAGCTGAAGTACGCCGTGAAAACAACATTGCAGATAACGTAACGCTAAGCCAAGACGAAGACGTACTTGATACGTGGTTCTCATCAGCGCTTTGGACTTTCTCTACACAAGGTTGGCCAGAAAATACCGATGATTTAAAAACCTTCCACCCGTCTGACGTGTTGGTAACTGGTTTTGATATTATTTTCTTCTGGGTTGCGCGCATGATTATGATGACGCTGCACTTTGTAAAAGACGAAAATGGCAAACCACAAGTCCCGTTTAAAACTGTGTATGTAACTGGCTTAATACGTGACGACAATGGCGATAAAATGTCTAAGTCAAAAGGTAACGTACTTGACCCACTAGACATGATTGACGGCATTGAACTTGAAGACCTAGTACAAAAACGTACTGGTAACATGATGCAGCCAAAACTTGCCGCTAAAATCGAAAAAGATACGCGTAAAGTATTTGCAGGCGGTATTGAAGCACACGGCACCGACGCCCTTCGCTTTACCCTTGCTGCAATGGCATCTACCGGTCGTGATATTAACTGGGATATGAACCGCCTTGAAGGTTACCGTAACTTCTGTAACAAATTATGGAACGCGAGCCGTTACGTATTAATGAATACAGAAGAGCAAGACTGTGGTTTTGCAAACGGTGCTCAAACGGAGCTTTCATTAGCTGACCGCTGGATTTTAGGTCAATATGAAGCAACCATTAAAACCTACACAGAGCATTTAGATAACTACCGTTTTGACTTAGCTGCTAACACACTTTACGAATTCACTTGGAACCAATTTTGTGATTGGTACTTAGAGCTAACTAAGCCGGTATTATTTAAAGGTAATGAAGCGCAGCAACGTGGTACACGTAATACACTTATTACCGTACTTGAAAGCTTACTGCGTTTAATGCACCCAATGATGCCATACATCACTGAAACTATTTGGCAGCGTGTTGCACCACTTGCAGGCCTTGAAACAGCAAACACCAGCATTATGGTTCAGCCGTTCCCTGTATATAATGAAGCAAGCGTTGATGCTAAAGCAATGGACGACTTAGAGTGGGTTAAACAATTCATTTTAGCTATTCGTAATATTCGTGGTGAAATGGATATTAGTCCAAGTAAACCACTTAGCGTATTACTTGCTAATGCATCGAGCGACGACGTGCGACGCATTGAAGAAAACAAATCATTTTTAGCATCACTTGCAAAAATTGAAGAGTTTACAATGCTTGAAAACAAAGACGACGCACCAGCATGTGCAACGTCTTATGTTGGCAACCTTGAGATCATGATCCCAATGGCGGGCTTAATTGATGTGGAAGCCGAGCTTTCGCGTATTAATAAGCAACTCGAAAAAGCAGAAAAAGGCCTAGCACAAGTGCAGAACAAACTCGCTAACGAAAAGTTTGTAAACAACGCACCTGAAGCTGTACTTGCTAAAGAAAATGCAAAACTGGCTGAGTTTAGCGATGCTAAAACTAAGCTACTTGAGCAAAAAACTAAAATAGAAAGCTTATAAGCTTTCATAAAATGCCTATTAACACTATTTAATAGGTATTAAAAAAGCCGCTCACTTTAATTAAAGTGAGCGGCTTTTTTGTGCCCTGTGATTAACCACAAGACACTTCTACATTAAAACTTGTAGTTGTACTGAGCGCCAATAAGTACTGCATTACCTTCTGACTCAAACTCAAATCCATCTTCTTCAAAGTTCTGAGTTTTACCACGGATAATACTTACACCAAGATCAACGTTAGAGCTTTGATCAATTGTGTAGTTACCACCGAATGAGAACCAAAAACGATCTGTATCTGGGATAGAGATCGACAGGTGATCTTGTGATACTGGAGACTGATCAAATGCTACACCAGCACGAAGTAATAAATCTTCGTTATATTGGTAATCTGAACCAACAGCGAAACGGTATGAATCAGAGAAGCTTTCATCTTTATTAAATGCGCTAAATTTATCGCCAGTTGGAGCTGTAACTTGTGCTTCTAATGAATCAAAGCTACTCCAACCTGTCCATAAAATACTGTAATGAAGACCAAGTTTTTCATCTAACTGATGAGAACCTGAAAATTCAGCTATTGCAGGAAGTGTTATTTCAACAGAACCAGGTAATTCAGTTCCATTTAATCCACCAAAAGCTGTTGGTATTTGATTCGAGTAATCACCTTCGAATGTAATATCTGTTTCTGTACGATAATTAAAACCAAAACGGCTGTTATCATCTAGCTGATACATTAAACCAACATTTAAAGCGTAACCTGTATCATCACCTTCCAAGTTCACAACTTCAGTGCTTGAAGCAAATGGTAAACCAGAGCCAGCATGACGCACAATAGTTGCATCAGCGTAAATTACGTTTAAGCCAATACCATAGCTAAACTTTTCAGTAACTTTATAAGCAACGCTTGCATTTAAGTTAACGGTGAAGATTTCTGTTTTACCAGCAATCTGTCCTGCTGAGTAGTCATCGTCAAAGTCTGTTGATAAACCAAAGTTAGAAAATGCACCAAAACCAATCGATACTTTATCGTTGTAAGGCATAGTAAAGTAAGCTGCTGGTACCACTGCACTTGGTGCAATGCTATCGTCATCTAATGAAGATTGATCAATACCAGTTGGCGCGCCTTCACCTTCTAAGCTTACATCTGGAATTACACCAATAGCAGCAACACTTAGTTGCTTTTCTTTAAATAAAGTCATTAGTGCAGGGTTACGTGCAACTACAGACGCGTCGTCTGCGATAGAAGCTTCACCAGCGTATGCACGGCCTAAACCCGATGCATTTTGCTCTGATAATTGAAACGCAGCTGCAAAGCTATCAGCTGAAACAAATGCAAGCGAAGCTGCAATAATAGTTTTAGAAAATTTCATTGTTGAGTCCTTAACCAAACTGACCGTCTGGGTACTATGTGTGTTGTTATTAGGATTTAAAACTTGGCTACACTACCTTAATTTTTTGTAAAAAACTCTATGAAAGTGTCAAAAAACAGCAAAAAAACCGATTTTTAACCACATTTTAACGACAAATTAACGGTAATTTAAAACTCATCGGACTAGAAGTGTGGTATTAGAGTAAACACTCTAAATGTAATTAATTATCATTTAGATTGACTTGAAATTAGTAGCAACTTACACTCATTATAAAATCGCAATGGAAGTAAAACTGTGATCATTTTATTTATTATTACAGGGCTAATATTTTGTGGGGCGAGTGTGTTTTGCTTTTACAAAGCAAACTACTGCGCATGTACTCAAGCAGGACAATGCGATAACCCCGTAAACCATTATTGGTTAGGGGCAATGTTAAATGCGTTGATCTCTTTAGCGCTGTGTTGTTTTGCATTGCACGTAGAGCTAGGCACTTTGTTATGGTTAACACTGATGGGAAATTGCTTTTTGGGTGCGTTTATTTCTGCAAAACAAACTAAAAAAAGGCAATGCAGTAAGGCTAGTTCAGCAAATGCTCTTTTAGCAGGCGAGACAAATTAATCTGATAATCTAAGGGCTTAACACTTGATAGTATTTTAAGCTCTTGGGTGTGCTCACTTAAATCGATGTCTTTCGGTGTAACATGATGATTGTGCTTAGCATTATAAAATAGCTTAATTTTAGGTTTAATAGGATTTAATACGTTCCCTTCAAGCACTAAGGCTAAACGTTCATTCGTTAATTTTACAATAGTTCCTACCGGATGAACCCCTAAACACTTTATAAAACGTTGTACTAACTCACCATCAAACAATTGCTTATTGGCTAATAAGTACCGCAATGCGTTGATTGGTTCATCACCATCTTGATGCATTCTATCGGCAGTCATTGCATCGTACACATCTACAATTGCCATTATACGCGCTGGACGACTTAACTTCTCTGCCTGTAGGCCTCGCGGATAACCAGAGCCATCTAAGCGCTCATGATGATTCACTATCATATCAAGCATAAGGGGTGTTATACCCTTCTCGCCTTTAACTAAACCTAAACCTTGCGCTACATGCTTTTTAATCGCTAAGAGCTCATTATTAGTAACCTTAGTTGGCTTTGAAAATATACCCTGCGGTAATTTAGCTTGGCCTAAATCATGAAGTAACGCGCCCATGGCAAGCTCTTGCACAACAGCCATTTTGTACCCTAAGTATTTAGCAAATACAGCGGTAAAAATGGCGCAGTTGATCATATGCCGCCAGTTATAGCTGTGTTTATCTTTTATACGAGTAAGAATAGTCATGGCGTTGGCGTTACGAAAAACTGAGCTGACTATTTCGCTGGCTATTTCATCAAGCACTTTTATATTAACACTCAGGCCAGATGTTAAGTCACCGTATAACGACTGTAGCTTTCGGCCATGCTGATCGTAATTGACACTCGCTTTAGCAAATTCTTGTTCAATTGAGATTGCTATAGGTGTTTTTTCGGCTTTTTGCTGGCTATTAGATGTTTTAGGTTTGCTTTGAGGCTTATATTTGGCAGGAACTGGGGCATCACCTTTAGCAAAATCTATAAGCAGCTCAAGCACCCCTTCAGAGACTAAACGCTTAATAATAGATCTATCGCGCACTAAGCCACTGGTCTTAATTTTTATGCTATTGATCCCTTCATGTTGCTTAGTAACGCTATCAACATACATACCAGGAGTAAGCTCAGACACGGGCAAAGTAATTAGCATAAAGGCGGGATTTTTCTATTAAGGAATATGTACCTTAAATAGCATTAATTAAGCCTAAAAGTCTAGTTTTTGAGTTGTAAGTAGTTATATATAACTAAAACCATTATTTACAGCCCTATTAGAGCTGCACTGTAATTCTGATTATTTTACTTTTTAATAATTAAACGCTTCCATCTCAACTACACTAAATTGCTTATCACTAAAAAGCAGGTGATTTAGCTATAAAATTTATCTAATCATTATAAAAAAGCGAACTTTATTAACCTTTCTTGAACATAATATTGTTTTGCCTCGGTCTCAATATACACAGCACTTAATAACAACTGCTTTAAATTCTTAAGAGTACTAATATATGACAAAACTAAACCACCCCGTATCAAACCTAAGTGTGGCTGCAATAAACACAGCCTCGCCTTTGGGTCATATATTAAAAATAGCCGCTCCACTACTCGATAGCTTATTAGGTATAAATAAACTGCGTGATATATACCTCTCTAATAATTTATCGGGTTTAGATAAGCAGGAGTTTAGTGAAAAGCTTTTAAATGTATTGGGTATTAATGTACTTGGCGCACAAGGTGTTATTAACAAAATACCTAAACAAGGCCCTTGCATAGTAGTATGTAACCACCCTTATGGCATGATTGAGGGCGTAATAATTGCCAAATTACTCACCCATTATCGTAGCGATACTAAAGTAATGGCTAACGTTGGTTTAAAAATATTTACAGAAATTAAAGATTATTTTATTTTTGCCAATCCGCTAAAACCAAAAGCAGCCATTAACACCAGTGCAATTAAACAGTGTTTTAAACATGTAAATAACGATGGTTTACTTGTGGTTTTTCCTGCTGGCAGGGTTTCGTTTTTTCAATCAAAAAAACAACGTGTAACCGACGGTCAATGGAATCGCTTAGCGGCTCAACTAGCCTTAAAAACACAAGCCCCTTTATTACCTGTGTTTATTAGTGGTCAAAATAGCCCTATGTTTTACAATTTGGGACGTATTTACTACCGATTTAGATTATTAATGCTAATACGTGAATTACTTAAAATTCAAAAAAGGTCCATTAATTTAGGTGCTGGTAATTTACTTACACCCAAGTTATTAAATAAATTTGAGAAAACTGACGAAATTAACGATATTGCGCGCCTGCTTTGCTATTTAAACGATGAACGCTTTGTAACACCTTGGCAAGAAGATGCCCAGTCAATGCAACTAAAAGCGATTATGCAGGATGTTGATAAAACAAAAATGACGAGTGAACTTGCTAGCTTACCAAGCGAGCAGCACTTATTAGACTTCAAAAGTTACTCCGTTTATTACGGTTATCAAGATCAAATACCTAATTGTGTTGCTGAAATAACACGCCTTAGAGAAATAACCTTTCGTACATTAAACGAAGGAAGCGGTGAGTCATGTGATACAGATAAGTTTGACGCAAGCTACATGCATTTATTTATTTTTGATCATAAAAATGAAGAGATCATTGGAGCTTATCGAATTGGACAAACTGATTTATTACAAAAAAATAGCGACGTGAGCGCCCTTTATTTATCGCAAATGTTTAATTTTGAACCCTCTTTTATCAATCAACAACAGCCGTGCTTGGAAATGGGTCGCTCGTTTATAGTTCAAAAACATCAAGGCAGTTACCATGGCTTATTACTGCTATTTAAAGGGATCGGTGCGTTTATGGCGCAAAACCCACGTTATAGGACTTTATATGGCACGGTTTCATTAAGTAAGCTTTACGACCCTCGTTCTGTCGCAATTATTGACCATGCTATGGTTAATAATAAACAAGGTGTTAGCGCCAATACGCCTTTTAATAATAAAATTCATCCAGAGTTTGAAGACTTTATTAGTGATCACACGTTAAACATAGATCATGTATCAACATTGGTTATGGGAATAGAAGAAGATAAAAAAGACATACCGATTTTATTAAAGCAATATCATAAGCTAGGCGCTCAATTTCATTGTATGGGAATTGACAGTAACTTTAATCACACCCCAGGATTACTTTTAAGTGTGCACCTACCAAGTGCGCCTGAAAAGCTACTTAAACTCTACCTTGGTGATAAAAAAGATGATTATATAAATCACTCATAATTTTCACCTGCTGTATTAATACTGCAGATGAAAATAGAGCAACAAAAAAGTCGACGTAATTAATTGCGTCGACTTTTTTAGTTATGTAACAGCTATAAAAATATTTAGTTAAGCTGCAGCCACTTTTAAACAACTAATGCTGCTAATGAGCTGAGACTGCTTATCAAAATAATTAAAGCGTATAGTGTTACCAACTTTAATATGGCTAATACTGACTGTCATTGCATCTTCTCTTTGCATATTTACACCATATTGGCCTTGCTCGGCTTTGCTGTAATGAAATGCTAAAAACTGCTCACTTGCAGGATATCTTAAGTCAATAAGTTGCTTAAATTGTTGTTTACGCTTTTGTGTAACTGTTTCTAGCTCAACGCCAGATGACGTTGCAAGCGATTCAACTTGGCAATCGATTAATTGTTTTGTGTCCCATCGAACAAAAGCGATGTGACCATTATTTAGCGATAATTTATCCGGAAAAATACACAATTTAAAAGGTGCATAACCCGATAAATCCATATTTTGTAGTTGAGACAATGCAGGGGTATTATTGCTTAGTAAATGCGGGATTAAGAGGCCTCTGCTGTGCTTTACGGCATTTATATCAAATGCACTTTGATAATCGTTTAATAAAGCTAATGTTTGCCCCCAATGCGATACACCAAGCCAAGTACCACCCCCTTGCGGATCGATAGGGTAAATTGCGTTACCTGTGTGCTTACTCGGGGCGATTGCCATTTCTCGCGTTTTTTGTTCATCACGATTAAAAAACAACTCGTAGCCATCATCAGTTAGGAAGTAACTTAAAGTGCACATATTAACTTTGCAGTGATTTAGATTGGCTTTGTTGGCTTTTTTCTCTCAAAAAAGTGGCTGTACTTGGTGCTAACCCAAAGTTCTGGTCGAATGATGCTTTTTGTGCAAAGGTAATTTGTGAAATCATCGCATAGTGATGTACTGCATGGCTTCCTACAAATATAAGCTCTCGTGCTAATGAGGTTGTTACAGTTTGTACATTTTTACTTTTAATTGATACTTCGCTTGAAAGTAACAGCGGTTTATTAAAATCATCTGTACTTAGCTGTTCAATCCACGATGCTATCTCGGCAATTTTTTTTATAGCTTCGCAGGGGTTACTTTCAATATTACTGCCGCGTAGGCGACTATCGTAATCAATATTATTTATACCAAAGCCCGTCATTAAAGATTGGTAATGATCGATAATGTGGCGCATATGTGACCCAGCTGAACTAATGAAATTAGGAGCAACGATTTGCGAATAATCCTCTTTAGTTACACTTTCAAGATAAGCATGTCCTTGAGCGAGTATTTCTAACTGACTATTTAACATTGAATCGGTTTTCCTCATTTATAATTTCGTCGTATATGCTTACATAACGTTAGATAACATTTTGAATAATGCAATTTTGCATTGTATAAATAACTAGAAAGCTGTTCTTACAATAAAATTTCAAAATTTATGCAGTAATACATTTTTAAATACAAAAGTAATTAATGAGAAGCTAGATAATATAGAGGGGAATATTAGTAGATGTAGAAGCAAATGGCGCTCTCGGTAGGGATCGAACCTACAACTCAGCCTCCGGAGGGCCACGTGATATCCATTTCACCACGAGAGCACATTTGTTGCCGCCACACCAACTCGCGATATCAGTGCTTTAGCATCAGCAATGATAAAGAGATCTTTAAATAAATACCAGTAACATCAGCTTATATGCTTATTAATTAAACTCTTTTAAATAAAACACTTCACAATGGCTTAAAAACACGCTATTTATTCTTATTGAATAGGAAACAGTAACGGTTTAGTAACATTGAAACTATGATTGTCGCTGTGCGGATGGATTTAATACGAGGAAATAATGATGAGTTTAATGTCTACTGAGCAAGTTGCTGAGTTTTTAGGTGTAAAAGTAGAGCGTGTAAAACGTCTCTCTAGAGAAAGTTTATTAATTGCTAAATCAGAAGATGAAAATGGTGAACCACAATTTGATACAGCCGAAGTAACAAAATACAAAGAGCTCGCCGAGCGCTTTGGTGGTCTTTAACATCTATAAAAAAGTATTATTAACGAGTTTAGTTAGCTGCGCGCGTAACATTACAGATTTACTAGTTATGCTGCGCTCTTCATACCAGCCAATACATAACACTAAAAAAAACAGCTTATAGTAATTCAGCTTATCCATTGAAGGATTAAACGTTTTTGTTTTATCGATACTATTTTTATAGTTATTTAACAATGCACTTTCACTGCTCTCATTAAGATTAAAGCTCACTGCAAGGGCTGCCAAATCAAAATACACATCATTAGTTTGTGCATATTCAAAGTCAATTAAATACATGCCTGAAGCATTTACAATAATGTTATCTTTTACTAAGTCGTTATGACAAAAGCCTGCATTAAATGACATAGCTGCAACGGCTTTGAGTGCCTTCTCTATTTGAGGTTTGTATTGCGTATATACGTGGGTGCTTTGATAAAAATGAAGCTCTTTAGCTATATCCATTGGCGCGGTAGACACTTTGTAATTGTGCACTTGAGCAAGTTTATTAATAAAGCTAAGCGTTATATCCGATTGCGCGCTCTTGCCTTCAATATAATTAAATACCGCACGACCGTTTTCTTTATCAAGCCAAATAGGCGCAGGACATATATTAAAGTCACTTAAAAAGCGCTGCGCTTCAAGGCCGTCACTTGGCCAATGGCTTTTATAACACTTTAACAAATACCCTTGTTGCTCGGTACGTATTAAAAAATTATCGTTACTAAAGCCATTAAGTAGTCGCTCGCTTGAAACAATGCTTGTAGGCTCTATAAACGCACTACACATTTTTACTAACTGAGTATGTGCAATCATTGATTAAAGCTGTGCTAGAGGCTTAGCTTGGCTTTGTTCGTACTCTTCGTACCAAGTTTTAAAGCCCCACGCAGCCATAATCGTATAAAATATAAAGAGTGCTAGCGTTGGGTAATAGCCTTTTTCATAATATAAATACATAGAAGCGGCATCTATTACAATCCAGTACAGCCAGTTTTCGAGGACTTTTTTAGCCACTAAGTAAGTAGTTACTACGGCAAAACATGTTGTAAAACTATCAAGATAAGCAAAATCGGCATGAGTATAATTTTGCATAACGTAACCAATAACTATTGCAGCTACGGTTGTTAAACTAATTAAAACAGCATGACGGTTTATCGACCACGATGTAATATTTAAATTTGCAGCTTTGCCTTTACGCCATACAACCCAGCCAAATACAGCCATATACATATAATAAAAATTAAGTAACGACTCCATAAGTAATGCGCCATTCCAGTACATTATTGTATAAATGAGCGTGCTAAAGAATGCCGCAGGCCAACACCATAAGCTTTCTTTTATTGCTAATAATAAATAAGCCATCGACAACCCTACCGCAATATATTCCCAATGCGACATTGCTGTAAAACCACTTAAGGTTTGTGTTAAAAAGTCCATATTATGCAGTTACCGTTTAGTTGTGCCGATTGTTATACCAATCTGCTTATATACGGGGTCTATTTAACGTTAAGAAAATTACGTTAGAACTAGGCAAAAATTTTTGTATCTAGTTGTTCTAAATAAAAAATTTTTAACGACGTTATAGTGCAATTTAATTCGTTAAATTGATCAAAGATTTATGCAGGTTGGTATTATAGGTTATTCAGGCGATAAGTCGCCAGAGAGAAACTTACATACAAAAATAGCTTTACCAAATTCTTCATATGAACGTTTAATTTCGGTATTTAACACCTGCATTACTAAATCGTAATCACCAAAAATTTGCGTTGATAACGTGTTAGTAATCACTTTTAAATCATCGTATTCGTTTAATCTGTCAATAAAGCCCTGAATAAACGGGATATAATCTTGGTGAAGTGGGTATTTACTGATCTCTACTGATAATTTCATTTTTGACTCTTTATTTTAATTACCGATTACAACAAGTCATTCAATGCTAGAGCCGTTATTAAATACAGTGTAAAATCGCTGCAACACTCAATTGAAATGAGCTTAATATGGCACGTAGAATAACCTACAAATATAAAAACGAACCGCGCGAGATTAATTTCGCTAAAGATAAATACCACGACATGTATCAAGCAATTGCTGCCGCCGAAGGTATTGATCTAACTAATTACTTAAGCATGGTACAGCAAATAGAAATGACCTCAAAAGGGTCTGCTTCTGTTCGTAACTTTCGCGACCAAGAATTTGCCCGTATGGGCTTTAGCGACGTTTACTTTATAAAAGAGTAAATACCGCTTTATAGCTGTATTAACGCTGATACTCATAACTTACGCGCGGTGTAATATTACATAATAGCTCGTAAGGAATAGTATCAGCGCATAATGCTATTTCTTCAACTGGTAGCTCAGGGCCCCACATAGTGACTCTGTCGCCCACTTTAATATTGTGCTCATTAGCGCCTATATCTACGCTAATCATATCCATAGCAACACTGCCAACAATACCATAACGCTGCTTACCAATTATTACTGGTGTGCCCTCTTTAGCGTGCCGAGGATAACCATCGCCATAACCCATAGCCACAACGGCTAATTTGGTTGGTTTATCGCTTTTCCAACGACCACCATACCCTACCGCCTCATTGGCTGGTACATTACGCACTGCAATTACGCGCGTAGTTAAGCGCATAACTGGTTTTAATTTGTGTTGTTGCCCAATGCTATTTGCCATTGGCGATACGCCATATAACATAAGCCCAGGGCGTACCCAATCACCATGGCCGCTCGGCCATGCAATAATACCAGCAGAATTTGATAAACAATGTGCTTGGTCAATGCCATTCACTAAGTTATCAAATAACGTGATTTGTTGAACCGTTTTGGCATTATCAACATCATCAGCACACGAAAAGTGGGTCATTAAATTAACGGTATTTTTGGCGTTAGGTGTTTTTTGTAAGCGGTTATAAAACTCTTCAAACTGCTCTGGCGCAATACCTAGTCGATGCATACCTGTATTTACTTTTAACCAGCATGTTATTGGCGCATCGAGCTTTGCTTTTTCAAGCGCGGCTAATTGGTATTCGTCATGAATAATAGTTTGAAAGTTATTAGCGAGTAAAATAGGTAAGTCGGCTTTGTTAAAAAAGCCTTCTAGTAAAACTATTGGCTTTGTTAAGCCCCCAGCTCGAAGGGCAAGCCCTTCATCTATTCGCGCCACAGCAAATGCGTCAGCATTATTTAAATGCTGCGCAATCGTTACTAAACCATGCCCGTAAGCATTTGCTTTTAGCACCGCCATTACTTTGCTGTTAGGTGCAAAGCACTTAACTTGCGCTAAATTATGCGCAAGTGCAGCTAAATTAATTTCAGCAGTGGCTAGGCGCATTAGTAATCGTCATCTACCGCTGGTCCCGCGTAATTATCAAAGCGAGAAAATTGACCTTGGAATGTTAAACGCACTTTACCAATTGGGCCGTTACGTTGTTTACCTATGATAATTTCGGCAATACCTTTGTCAGTACTGTCTTCGTTATAAACTTCATCACGGTAAATAAACATGATTAAATCGGCATCCTGCTCTATCGACCCCGACTCACGTAAATCTGAGTTAATAGGACGTTTATCGGCACGTTGCTCTAGCGTACGGTTAAGCTGCGAAAGCGCAACAACCGGACATTTTAGCTCTTTTGCTAGTGCTTTAAGTGAACGTGAAATTTCAGCAATTTCGAGCGTTCGGTTATCAGCAAGGCTTGGTACACGCATTAACTGCAAGTAATCGACCATGATCATACTAATGCCACCGTGGTCGCGGGCTATACGCCTTGCACGTGAACGTACATCGGTAGGTGTTAAGCCCGATGCATCATCAACGTACATTTTACCTTTTTCCATCAACAAGCCCATTGTTGATGAAAGTCGTGCCCAATCGTCATCATCTAATTGACCAGTACGTACCTTAGTTTGGTTAATACGGCCAAGAGACGCTAACATCCTCATCATAATTTGTTCTGAAGGCATCTCTAGAGAGTAAATTAATACTGGTTTGTCTTGAGTCATTGCAGCATGTTCTGCAAGGTTCATCGCAAAAGTGGTTTTACCCATAGATGGACGCGCTGCAACAATAATTAAGTCAGAAGGCTGTAAGCCCGTCGTCATTTTATCAAGATCGGCATAACCTGTACTTACACCCGTAACACCATCTTGTGGTGATTGATAAAGCTCTTCTATTTTATCAACGGTTTTTTCAAGGATGCTATGAATGCTTTGCGGGCCTTCATTATTTTTTGTTCGTTGCTCAGCTATTTTAAACACTTTGCTTTCGGCAAAATCGAGTAAGTCGTGACTGGTACGCCCTTCGGTGTTAAAACCCGCTTCTGCAATTTCGTTCGCTACGCCAATCATTTCACGTACAACAGCACGTTCGCGTACAATACTTGCGTAAGCGTCAATGTTAGCAGCACTTGGCGTGTTTTTAGCTATTTCTGCTAAATAAGCAAAGCCACCAATTCCTGCAAGTTTATTATTTTTTTCTAAACTTTCAGAAATAGTGATTAAATCTATCGGATCGCCAATCTCAGCAAGTGCCGTCATCGCTTCAAAAATTAACTTATGCGTGCGGGTATAAAAATCCTGTGATACAACAAGTTCAGCTACGCGGTCAAACGCTTGGTTATCAAGCATTAAGCCACCTAAAACAGATTGTTCAGCTTCTATTGAATGGGGAGGAACTTTAAGTGTATCGACTTGCTTATCTGGTTTGGCCATAACTTCACAGTAGTAAAATTGAATGGCTCTATTCTATCGACTTGAAGGGGCTGTGCAAATAGAAAAGCAGGAAATCTTTTCCTGCTTTTTGTAATCGTGAAGGTGAATGAGCGTTATTTAATACGAAGCTCTATGCGTCCACTAATTGTATCCATTTCAACATTAGCATTACCGCCATTAATGCTAAATTCTAAATCACTGGCTGGGCCGTATTTAGCTTTACTGACTTTATCGCTAGTAACTTTATTAATGATTTTGCCATTAGCGTGCGCTTTAATTTCAAAATTTGCAGATACGCTGTCAGGAAAGTAAAAATCACCATCGCCACTTACCGATTCAAAACGTACATCACCGCCTTTTAAAAGCTCTTTAATATGTACTTCGGCTTCGCCATTCACCGTGTTAATACGTAAGTTTTTAATTGACGATAGCGTAAAATCTATATCGCCATTTACATTTTCAAGGCGCACATCATTGGCGCTTGAGGTTGATTTAATATCGCCATTAACAGCGCTAAAACGTAGTTCACCACTTGATTTTCTATCGTTAATTTCGCCATTTACGGTTTCAAATTGAATATTACCACTTAGGTTTTCTGCATTTACATCACCATTTACGGTGGTGAGCTTAATGTTGCCAGTAATATCATCTACCGTAATTTCACCATTAACCACATCAACTTCAGCGCCGTTTTTTAGCTCTTTCGCAGTCACCGATACATTAACGCCAGCAAACTCTAAACTACTGCTTTTAGGCATAAATATGGTTAGGCTTGAGCCATCGCCATTATTACTCCAATTTGATTTACGTGGCATTTTTACAATAAACTGAGTTTTATCGCCATTTGTTTTAAGCTCATAACCCTCGGCTTTGTCATCAAGCTCGCCAGATACTTTAAATTCGTTTTTATCCCAGCCTGTAATATGTATATCACCGCGTTGGTTTTCAATAAAAATAGTGCCGCCACTTGGTACGTCTATTTGCTTATCTATTTTTTCACCCGCTAATACCGCCAACGGAAATAAGCTCAGTCCTAATAAAATCGCTTTCATGTCGTACTCCTAAATGTGCTGCCAACGTGGCGCGTGCACCTTGTTAATTAAATCAAGTTGTTGTTGATATATTTGCGCTAACATTGTTAGTAGCGCTTGGTTTTGTGGCTCATTTTCAAGAACTTGCTTTATTGCTTGCTCTGCGTTTTCGAGCTCTTGTAGCTGCGTTTGCCAGTTAGTGGTCAATGCTTCTTTATTTTCATATTCAACCAACAAACTGTTTTTTTGCGCCGAAAAGTAATCACTTATAGCCACTACGGGTTGTGGCTCGGGCGCTATAACAAATAGATTTACAGCAATTAAAGCAACTAATGTGCAGGCAGCTATTGCTGTTAGTTTTGGCCAAATAGCAGTGCCTTTTAGGTCCTGCTTATTACTAACCATTGCTCGCTCAATTCCCGCCCATAGGTCTTTTTGTGGCGTAATGTCTTTATCAAGCGTGTTTAATGACTCATTTAAATAGTCGTCAAAATTTGGTTTATTCATTTTCATACCACTCTTGTAGTAGCTGCCTAGCACGATGATATTGCGATTTACTTGAACCAACAGCCATACCTAATTGCTCGGCTATTTCCTCGTGCCTGTAACCTTCGATTGCAAACAACACAAACACCATACGTGCGCGCTCAGGGAGCCTTACTATTAATTTATCGAGACCATTTAAGCCTTTGCAGTCATTAGCTGATTGCTCATCCATACCGCAGTGTTCAATGCTCACTACTTTTTGCAGCCAATTTTTTTGCTTGCGTAAGTAGTTAATCGCAACATTACTGGCAACGCTGTAGAGCCAAGTAGAAAACTGCGAGCGACCGTCAAATTGCGCTATTTTACGCCATACCTGTACAAACACTTCTTGGGCTGCATCTTCAGCATGCGCTTGGTCCGCTAATAAGCGTAAACATAAACCGTAGACTCGTTTTATATGTAACTCATAAAGCGTTGTGTATGCGCCTTGATCACCCAATTTAACACGCTCAATGAGCTTAGCTTCGCATAAAGGCGTTTGTTCGGGTTTAACGTGTAACATCCGTGATGTCGCCTTTTAATTATTATTATTGAGTTAGTGTATTGATAAGTTAGACGTAATAACAGTTCAAAAAGGTTTAAAGGGAATGAAAAAATAATTGAATAAAAAAGGGGCTTGTACGAGGTTGTATTTAACTGTGCCCTTAACTAATAAAGTTAGCCAAATTACAGACACAAAAAAGCCGTGCTAATAGCACGGCTTTTGTCGCTTAATTAAAAATTAAGCTTCAGCGATTACGATTACTTTAATAGTAGCCGTTACGTCTGAGTGAACTGAAATTGATACGTCAAATTCACCTGTCTCACGGATAGTACCTAGAGGCAAACGAACTTCTGACTTAGCAACTTCAACACCAACAGCTGAGATAGCGTCAGCGATGTCACGAGTACCGATTGAACCGAATAACTTACCTTCGTCACCAGCTTTAGATACTAATGTAACTTCTGCTAATGCTTCTAGTTTTTCAGCGCGTGCTTGTGCAGCAACTAACTGTTCAGCGATTTTCGCTTCAAGTTCTGCACGACGAGCGTCAAACGTTTCAATGTTAGCTTTAGTCGCAGGAACTGCCTTACCTTGAGGGAAAAGGAAGTTACGTGCGAAACCAGATTTAACTACAACCTGTTCACCTAGGCTACCTAGGTTAGCGATCTTATCTAGTAGAATAACTTGCATGTTTCTACACCTTTTAAAAACTGTTAATCCGCTGCTTACTTATGTAAGTCAGTGTATGGAAGAAGGGCTAAGTAGCGAGCACGCTTAATAGCAGTTGCTAGCTGGCGCTGAAATTTAGCGCTAGTACCTGTGATACGGCTAGGTACGATTTTGCCACTTTCTGTAACATAGTTTCTAAGAGTAGCTAGATCTTTGTAATCGATTTGTTTTACGCCTTCCGCTTTAAAGCGGCAGAACTTACGACGTCTGAAATAACGTGCCATGAGATTAATTCCTCAAATAATTCTTTCTATATGCTGAGCATGCAAAACCAATTGGCTAAGGCCGTTACGACCTTCGTGGCGATTTAAAAAACCACTCACTTGCAATGCCTGCCCAACGTGCAAATGTTGAGTCTGTTGTTGCATTTGCTTTCCACTGGCAACTACCTGAAGCCTCACGTAACTATTACGGTTAAGGTCTGCTTCGGTTTGCATCGATTTATGTTCTACAACAAAAATGCAATGCGGGATGCCAGCAGGGCTTTGGCTAAACTTGGGAGTTTTACAAACTACCCCAGATATAACCAGCTGATTCGTATATGGGCTAACCATTATAGTAACTGCTGATTACATGCCATGCTAGGACTCAAAACAATTAAGCAGCTGGTGCTTCTTTCTTCTCTTCTCTTGCAAGAGGAGACGCTTCAGTTTCAGCAGTTTTAGTGCGGATAACTAAGTTACGAAGCACTGCATCGTTGTAGCGGAAAGTAGTTTCTAGCTCGCTGATTACTTCAGTTGGTGCTTCAACGTTCATAAGAACATAGTGAGCTTTATGAAGCTTGTTAATTGGGTAAGCCAATTGACGACGGCCCCAATCTTCAAGACGGTGGATAACACCACCAGCTTCAGTGATAGAACCAGTATAACGTTCGATCATACCAGCAACTTGCTCACTCTGATCTGGGTGAACCATGAATACGATTTCGTAATGACGCATGGATATTCCTTACGGTTAATAGAGCCTTCTACCGTTTCGGCCGGTCGGTTTAAGGCAAGGAATTAATAGTTTAAAAGCCGAAATGAGCGCGCATTTTACGCTTAGACGGATAATTAAGCAAGCAGGTTTTTTAAGCTTTTATAGATAAGTGTTTAAAGGTAAACATTTCGAGCTTCGCTCGTCGCGTCAGCAAGCTGTACGCCCACCGCAAAAGTTAAGCACCGAGTATAATCTCTCTTGTAGAAGCCGAGCTTACTCGAGTGAAAAGCGATAGCTTTTAATTGCTTAAGCTTTATGTTTACCCCGAAAATATAAACATTTACTCAAGCTTAAAGCCGTGCAATTATTAAGCAATACATTATTAAATAAGGATATTTATGAAGCTCTTACTATCGCTTGTATTAATACTTACTTTTAGCACGCCGCTTTTAAGTCACGCAAAAACCAATACAACTGACATAACCGTTGGTAAAAAAGTCGTTCTGCAATCAAAAATACTTAACGAAGACAGACCCATTAAAATTTTCATACCTGACACTGTAAAAGACGATCAGCCGCTTTATGTTATTTATTTACTTGATGGTGTTGAGCACTTTCATACGGCGTCTGGTGTTATTAAATCCCTTGTTGATTACGAGCAGATACCTAACGCAATGCTCGTTGGTATTGATACAACTAACCGTGTTCGCGATTATTTACCCAAAGTAGAAGGCGAGCCTAAAACAGAGTTTCAAACTTTTGTTAAAAACAAATGGCCTGACGCAGGGCAAACCGACAAGTTTTTAAAATTTGTGTCTGATGAACTCATGCCTTATATAAACAGTAATTACTCAACTAACGGCTACAACACCTTAATTGGCCACTCTAATGCAGGTACTTTAGCGCTTTATACTTTAGTTAATCAGCCTGAGTTATTTAATAACTATATAGCTATAAGCCCAAATAGTTGGTGGAGTGATGAAGAATTAAAAAATAATATTATAAAATACACTAAAAACCCTAAAGGTGATCAGGCGTTATTTATTAGTGTAGCAAGCGAAGGAGCACGCTTTTATACAGGCGTATTAAATACTTTGGTAAATTTAGAGCAACAAACGCCCTCGCAGCTTAAATGGGAATATAAGCATTACCCCGCTTTTACTCATATGGGCACCATACTACCAGCGCTTAGCGATAGCCTAATTCATTTATTTAGCGACCTAATATTTAAAGTTACTGACGAGCACGGAAAGTTTGCTGATGTATCGCTCATTACAGGTTATTACCAAGCACTTAGTGATAAGTACGGGTTTGAGCTTAAAGCTCCACAAGATGTATACGTAGAGTTTGCTCATAGCCAGCAAAAGTTTGGTAATACAGCTAAAGCTATAGCCACGCTTAAACACTTTACTACCGATTACCCCAATGCAACTTATTCTCACATGCGTTTATCGCAAGGCTATACTGCAGACAAACAGTTTAAAGAAGCCGTTACCAGCATGAAACACGCACTCGAGCTTGCAAAAGAAAACAAAAAAGACCCGCTGTTAATTGATGCGCTCAAAGATATGGTGAATGAAGCACAAAAGAATTTGTAACTGATTTAACGCAAAGCGCTTTTTAACTAACGATAGTAATTACGAGCTACGCTCGTCGCGTCAGCAAGCTAAACGCCTACAGATAAAATTAAGCTCAGTGTTAAACTTTGCATGTAGACGCCGAACTTGCTCGCGTGAAAAGCGCGGCTTTAAATATGTTCAAAACTATTTTAAAAACAAAAAACCGATGTTTAAACTAAACATCGGTTTTTTATAATAACTAGAAAATTTAAAATAGGTTTCGAGTTAAAAAACGCTCACTCATTTATTTACAAGTGTTTTTTAAGAAACTCAGTAACCTCTTTGTATTGTACTTTTAAGCTTTCTGGGTCATCAAAAAAGTGTGTTCCGTCATCAATTTCAACATACTTTATATCTAGATTTCGCTTTGCTTTATCATAAAAATATTTTGATTGTCGATAGTCAACTCTCGTATCTTTTGTCCCATGGATAAGTAAAAGTGGGGCTTTAATTCGGTTAATCATATTGATTGCCGAAACCTCAGATAATGCATCAACGGCTTTACTATCAGTCATATCAACAATATTACCTAGGTAGGCATCTTGTCGCTCTTCATCCTCAACTAACCCTTTTAGATCCGATATTCCAGAAATACTAATAATACATTTAAAGCGATCGGGCTCTTGCCATGCAGCTGTTAATGCAACATAACCACCATAACTTGCGCCATAAATACATGCATTATTTTTTGATGTTAATCCGGTTCTAGTAGCCCAATCCATTGCATCATATACATCTTGTTGCATACGTTTACCCCACTGATAATAACCATCAGTTTCAAAAGCACTACCAAAACCTTCTGAGCCCCTGAAGTTCACTTGCAATACCGCATAACCTAAACTAACTAAATATTGAAGCTCTCGATTAAAGTATTTGTAGTCTCGACTATGAGGTCCTCCGTGAGGCATTACAATTAGCGGCGGAGTTTTAATCCCTTCTGGTTTTGTAAAATAGCCTGAGATTTCAGCTCCATCGCTCGCTTTAAAGCTATAGTTTTGCACTGGTACAAATTTATTACGTGCTAAATAAGGAAATTTAGATAACCAAGCGCCGCCCTTCTTTGTGTTTAAATCAAAATAATAATAAGTAGGGCTGACTGAATCACTTATTACATTTACAAGAATTCGTGTTCTATCTTTACTGCGGCTAACAATACTAGCTTGCTTATCACCAAATAAATTAGTAACCATAAGCTCTTGCTTACCGTCTACCTCTGAAAAATAATGGCTCTTGTAGAAATCATCATAGTAGCCAACCCCTATAAAATCGCCCTCACTATTAACGATTGCATTATTTATATCGTATTTATCATTGCTATAAACAAGCTCTTCAAACTCCCCTGACTCGATATCATATGACCATAAAGCTTGTCTGTGTAATACACGATCAGAAAGGACGTAAGCTTTTGTACCATCTTCATTAAGGCCTTGGATGGAGAAAGTACTATCTTCACCCAAAATATGGGTATGAATCATTTTTAATGCTTCATCTTTCTTTGCTCGATACCATATTGAAGCAATAAACTTATCATCTTTTTTATCAATTGCGATCCCCAGGCGTAAAACTCCCTTAGGGTCTGCATACCAACTTCCAATATTTTCTTTATTCCTCTGAATTTTATCAAAACTAGAATCACCTAATTCAACTTTAAAAACAGAATAAGCTTTATCTTTTTCATCAAACGTTGACACTAGCGCGAAATCTGGCTCATTTTTAAGTGAGGAAACGAGTCTGAAACTCTGATATCTATACCACCTATATTCAGAAAAACGTCGCGTAGTTAGCATTTTACTTTCATTGGTTTCAACATTGATCGAATATAACCTTGAAACTCTCATGTATTGACCATTGACATATTCAGGGTAACTAGCAGAAACAATGATATATTTATTACCTGACCAACGAATAAAGTCGACTCTGTCTTTATCTTTTTTGAGACTTGCTAATATATTGAATTCGATACTAGGAAATTTAGCTAAACTGATAGTAGGACCTTCAGCAGTATTATAAAGTGTTGCTATCATTTCTCCATTTGGCGATATTTGTGGTTGCTCTACCATTGGAAGTTTAGCGTAAGACTCCCACGGTTTATCTTTTGCATGAACTACAGACGCAGTTAATAAAAAAATAAGAGTGTTATTTTTAACATTTATTTCTTCCTTAAAATTTAGTAAAAACTTTTTATCATATTTAATGTAAAAATAACAAAATTTACCGAAAAAACATACAAAGTAAGTACTTAATTTATTTTAATAAAAAACCGATGCTTAAATTAAACATCGGTTTTTTATTAAAAGCGAATAACTAACCGCTTTTCTCGTTGGGTTTTGTTTCACTCAACCTACATCACTTTCCTATCGCTTCTTTGGCGAACAGGTGCTTGATTGGCCCAAGATTATCAACTAATGATAGCCCTACTCCGCGAATAAGCTTTTTAAATGGGTTTGCACCTTCAAATAACTCTTTTAGCCCTTGCATCATAGCTATGTGCTTTTGTGCATCGAGCTTACGAGTGCGCTCGTAATCGCGCAGTGTGCGAGTGCTTGCAAACTCCTTGCTATCGCTTGTCAAAAGCTCAATTAAATAAGCCGCATCTTTTAGGCCTAGGTTCATACCAAGCCCTGCAAGTGGATGGATTGTATGTGCAGCATCGCCAATGAGTACCACTTTGCCTGAAACCCATTGCTGAGCGTAGCGCATTTTAAGTGGGAAAGCAGCGCGCTTACTTTGCACTTCACACAAACCGCATTGACCATCTATTGCAGCCATAACGGCTTTATTAAAGGCACAATCGTCCATTGCAAGCAGCTCATCGCAGTGGTTTGGGCTTGTAGACCATACTATTGAATGCGTATTTGCATCGCTCAGAGGTAAAAATGCCAGTGGCCCGGTTGGTAAAAACACTTGGCGTGCGGTATTTACGTGCGGCTCTTTAGTTTTAACAGTCGCAACTAGCGCATGGTGATCGTAATCTTTAAAGCTAAGCGCCATATTAAATTGTTTACGTATAGCTGAATTTGCACCATCAGCCGCCACCAGCAGTTTTGCAATAATTGGCTCGCCGCTTTTAAGCGTTATAAATACATCAGATTCGCTTTGATGTATTTGCTGATACTGCGTATCAAACATTAGTGTTGCACTGCTTTGTTGCTCTAGCTCTTTTATAAGCGCGTAGCGGATAATGTCGTTTTCAACAATATGGCCTAAATGCTCAAGCTCTAGTTGTTCGTTATTAAACGCTATTTTGCCAAAACTGTCGGCATCACGTACATCCATATGCGTATAAGCGCACGCTCGCTGTGCGATAATTTCGGGCCATACGTTTAATTGCTCAAGCAAGGTTTGACTTGCAATGCTTAGCGCACTTACACGCAAACCATATTCGTCAGTTGGCAACGCTTGTGTTGGTGCGCCGTCGAGTACAACGACGCTTATATCGGCTTTTGCCAATCCAAGTGCCAGTGTCAACCCTACGCAGCCACCACCTACAATACAAACCTGTGCTTGCTTCATAAACGCCTACCTTGTTTAACTTGCCCCATTAACTGTTTGGCTAATGGCGCTTTTAATGCGGGAAATAAATCCATCGAAAACAACCCAATACTGCGCCCCAATGCGAGCACTCGCGATGAGTTTGAAAAAAGCCTAACAAGTGCATCGGTTAAACTCATTACGGTTTTTATATCATCACTGCGCTTTTTTGAATATTCACGTGTAAACGCATAGCTGCCTAAATCGTGTTGGCTGTTTGCTATTAAATTACTAAGTACTTGCACGTCGCGAAGGCCCAAATTAAAACCTTGCCCTGCAATAGGATGAATAGCATGTGCAGCATTACCAATAACCACTGTACGGTGCGCAATTAAAGACTCAACTTGCCCGTAAACGAGCGGGTAACTCGTGCGCATGCCTACTTTAGTAAATTGCCCACCGCGATAACCAAACGCGCTTTGCAGTGCACTTATAAAGTCTTGTTCATTAAGTGCCATGTGCTGTTCAACCTGATCTTGGCGCATACACCATACTAACGAATAACGGTTATTGCTCATGGGTAATAACGCCATAGGCCCGTTTTGTGTAAAGCGCTCAAAGGCATGATTATTATGCCCACCAGCCACTTCTACATTAGCAATAATAGCGCCTTGTTCATAAGGCTGGGTATTAAAACCAAGCCCGAGTAAACTACGTGTTGGTGATTGTGCGCCATCAGCAATAACCAATAGCGCTGCGTTTAATTGCTCGCCGCTTTGTAGGGTGAGTGTATTGCTATGCAGAGTTTGCTCAATGGCAGTTACGCTATCGGGGCACAAAAGCGTAATATTTGACTGCGTTAAACGCAGGTGAAGCGCTCGGCCAAATGGATTTACTTCTACTACGTAACCAAGTGAGGGCTTAGCAAATTCGTCGCAATTAATGTGCGCTTTGCCAAAGTGGCCTCTATCAGACACGCTCACTTTTTTGATTGCTGCGGTGTAAGGGGCATTTTGCTCAAATAAATTGAGGCTTTGTAAATACTCTACCGATTGCTGAGCAAGTGCAATGCTTCTGTCGTCAAAGCTTGGGTGGTAGTCGCCGGTTACTTGATTAGCTTCTACAACGGCAATATTTAACGCGGGATTAGTTTTAGCCACACTTAATGCGCAGCTTGCTCCCGCTAAACCACCGCCAATAATAACTACATCAAACTGCTTAGCCACTATACTCTCCGAGCTTTATACGTTTTTAGCACTTTGCATAAGTGCTTCTATATCGCTAATTTTTTTAGGTACGCTTAGGGTCAAGTTTTCATGGCCGGTTTCGGTAACTAGCAAGTTATCTTCGATACGAATGCCAATGCCTTTGTATTTTTGCGGTGCGCTTGAGTCTTCGCTTATATAAAGCCCTGGCTCTATAGTGAGTACCATACCCGGCTCAAATGCCCGCTCAGCGTTATTTACTTTGTAATCGCCAACATCATGTACATCTAAACCAAGCCAATGCCCAAGCCCGTGCATGTAATATTCTTTACACGCACCTTTTGCCATTAGCTCGTCAAAGTCGCCGGTTAAAATACCTAAATCAAGTAAACCTTGGGTCATTACTTCCATTGCTAGTTTATTAGCATGCGACATATAACCACCGGGTTTTACTTCATCAAAAGCAACTTCTTGCGCTTTAAGAACAATATTATAAAGCGCGGCTTGCTCTTCGCTAAATTGTCCATTTACTGGAAAAGTACGGGTGATATCGGCGGCGTAACCTTGTAGCTCGCAACCGGAGTCTATAAGTACCAGGTCGCCATTTTTTAATACGTCGCTATTTTGCGTGTAATGTAAAATATTGGCGTTGTCGCCACTACCAACAATTGTGCCGTATGCAGGGTGCGGCGCACCATTCATGGCATAATGATGATGCAGCTCTGCCTCTAGCTGAAATTCAGTAGCTCCGGGGTGTGAAAAACGCATAGCGCGCATGTGCCCTCGCGCACTAATTTCACAGCCTTCTCGCATAACATCTATCTCGCTTGGCGATTTAAACAAACGCATTTCATGAATAAGGCCGCGTATTTCTTTTAAATTACTCGGTGCTTTGAGGCCTTTTCGAGAGCCACTTCGAAGCGTACCTAGTAACGAAAACACTTTGCTATCAAATGAGGGGTAAGCACCTTGTGCAAAATAGAGCGCATTTTTTGCATTTAGCATATCGAGTGTTTTATCGTTTAATTCACTTAGCGGGTAAGCTTCATCAAACAGGTAGTCACTTTTAGCTTTATCAAAGCCAACTCTGCGGCCATGCCAAATTTCTGCAAGCTTGTCTTTATCTAGGCAAAATAAAGTACTGGGTGCATCGCTGTTATTACAGAGTACAAGTACGGCGTCGGGTTCGTTAAAGCCAGTTAAGTAAAAAAAGTCGCTATCTTGTCTAAATGCATATTCGGTATCGCGGCTGCGCGTAACTTCGCTCGCAGCGGGAATAATAGCAACGCTATTTTCATCCATTTGAGCAAGTAAGCGCTCGCGACGTGCTTTAAATTCTGACTTTTGTACTTCAACCATTATTAACCAACCCGTTTTGCTTTTTAAAAGTTAATGAAGTGTTTTTTTAGTACTTTGCGTGCTTTGCTCTTTACCAAGCTCTGCAAAACAAAGTAGTGCTGATACACGCACATATTCAATCACTTCGTGCAGCGCTTGGCTGTCTTCTTCGGTTTCTTCAAAAGTAGTATCTAGGCGAGTGATTTCGCTAAAGTCAGTAATAACCTCTTTAACATCACTCGATAGTTTACCGTAGTCTTTTTGCTTTAAACCAAAACCAAGCATAAAACCCGCTACCCATGATACGAGGCCATTAGCCTGATCGATGAGTGTTTCGTCGTCGCTTGGTAAAAATAAATCAAACTGAAATTCATCATCATTAAAGCTCGCCACTACTTGCTTATAAATAGTGCCAAAAAACTGCTTTAAATCGTTACTAAACGATTCACCATCGTTAAACACATCACTCAAAAGGCCTAAGTATTCTTTGTCGTCAATGGTTAAACCACACGCAAGTAAACCACTAATCACACCATGCGCTTCAGCAGGTGATACAAATATTTCGTTTTTTTCTAAAAGCAGTTGAGCTTTTTCGTAATCGGGTAAATCGTTCATAATCGAATCTTCGCTTTGCAAGTTAAGGCAATGCTACCACTCGATAAAAAGCAACTCCAATTAATTGTATGATCAAGCTCAAAAACCATGCGATAAAGTAAATGATGAGTTAAAGGTGCGGAAAAACTAAGCGAACGGTTTAATTTTTTACGTTTGGGGTTTAAGGATTGGATTATGTCTTATATACTTAAATTGTTCCCTGGGGTACCGGAGCTTAGTTAAGTCCCTGAGCCGATAAATTTTATACCAGGGTTTCTGTTCGTCTACTATTGTGCAGGCTCGGCATGTACCGAGAAGCCTACGGTAAACCGCAGATTCCCGCCCTGAAACCTTCTGGTTTCAGGACTGAAACCGAGTACCGTATCTTGGGGAACACCTTTTTAGCAAACCCTCGCCTTTAAAAGGCTTTATCAAAAAATTAACCTTCCTGTTTACTCTTATATTTATCTAAATTTTTTATTCACTTATCTTCAATTGTCTAATATTACTTTTTAGCTTATAAAAAAAGCCGCAGGTAATTACTTACCTACAGCTTTAATAATCACGTATTTAAGAGTGAAGTTATTTAAACCAACCTTGAAAACGCTCCATTAGCATGTAGTTTATTGGTACTAACAATAAAGTAATAAAGGTAGCAAAAATAATCCCAAACCCTAAGCTCACCGCCATTGGTATTAAAAACTGTGCCTGAGTCGCTTTTTCAAACAGTAATGGCATTAAGCCAATAAAGGTCGTTAAACTAGTTAGCATTACAGGGCGAAAACGTGATGCACCTGCAATTTTTATAGCATCGAGAACTTTACCACCTTCACTCCGCTTTTTATTAATAAAATCAACGAGTACAAGCGAATCATTTACCACCACCCCGGTTAGCGCAAGCATACCGAGTAAACTCATAATAGTTAAGTCCATTCCCATAATCCAATGCCCTACTACAGCACCTATCATGCCAAATGGGATTACACTCATTACTATGATTGGTTGTAAGTAAGATTTAAGCGGTATTGCTAATAGCGCATAGATTATGAAAAATACAAACACAAGTGCCCAAGCCAACGAACCAAACGACTCTCTTTGCTCTTTAGCCTCACCTTCTAGTTTGTAATCTACTCCAGGATATTGCTGCATTAACCCATCTAAATACTCCGTTAGGTCAGCCTGCAGTATGGTCATGTTGGTATTATTTTTTTCGATATCGGCTGTTACGTTTAATGTGCGGTAACGGTCTATTCGATTAATAGTTGATGGACTTTGCCCAGCAGTAAGTGTTGCCACATGCGACAATGGCACTGAGCCTCCATCAGGCGTATTTATAAGTATGTTTTGTAGGTCAGCTACAGAGCGGCGCTCATCTATAGGTAAGCGTACCATTACACGTACATCATCCCTGCCTCGCTGAATACGTTGTGCTTGCGAGCCAAAAAACGAGTTACGTACTTGTCCTGCTACATTGACTCTATTTAAGCCCAGCGCTAAACCTTGTTGCGTAAGCTCTATTTGTAACTCTTCTTTACCGTCGGACATACTATCGGCAATATCAAATACCGTTGGATAGGTCGATAAACGGGTTTTAATGTGATCAGCCACGTCTTGTAAAATAGTCAACGAAGTGCCGCTAAGCTGAACATCAATGGGGTCTGAACTTCGGCCAATTTCGGCTCTAAACGTTAAACTTTCGGCGCCTGGTATCACACCAATTAAATCGCGCCATTCGCTGGCAAGTTCTCGTGATCCTATGTCTGATTCACGCTTTTCAGCCGGTGTTATTTCAAAGCGTACAGAGCCTGAATTAGATACACCACCACGCCCGCCTGTTGTGGCTAATATATTTAAAATAACGCTTTCGCCAGTATCTGGATCGCGGTATTTTTCTTGTAATTGCTGCGCCTTTTGCGACATGTCAATTACGTATTTATTCGTTACTTCAAACGGTGTACCTGTTGGTAGTGTTAAGTTAACGCGGACTGTTTCGCTTGGTATGCGCGGGAAAAATACAAACTTAGTCCAACCGCTGGTGATCATGGTTAAAATTATAACAAATACACCAATAAACAAGCTTACCGAAGCCAATTTATGGCGCAGTGCTAAATTTAAAGTGGGTTGATAGTATTTTAAAATCGCGTTTTCAAATCCATCTGCAAAACGCTGTTGAATAACATCAAACTTTGAAGGTTCGCCTTTTTCGTGGCGTAGTTTTATATATTTTAAATGTGCTGGTAGTACAAATTTAGATTCAATCAATGAAAACAATAATACCGGAATAACCACTACCGGTATTTGTGCAAACAAGGCACCACGCGCCCCTTCAATAAAGGCCAAAGGTAAAAAGGCAGCAACGGTAGTCAACACACCAAATGTTACTGGTGTTGCTACTTCTTGAGTACCTAAAATTGCGGCCTGCTCGCCCGACGTAGCTGTTTTTAAATGGGTGTAGACGTTTTCACCGGTAACTATGGCGTCATCAACAACAATCCCCAGTACCAATATAAAGCCAAATAAGCTCATAATATTAAGGGTTACGCCAAAAATAGGCATCGCTATAAACGCGCCCATAAACGAAACCGGAATACCAATAAATACCCAAAATGCAATTGCAGGGCGTAAAAACAAAGTAAGTAAAGCCAGTACTAAAATACCGCCTTGTAAAGCATTGGTAGTAAGGGTCGAAATACGACTTTTAACCAGCTCCGAATCATCATCCCAGTAACTTAGTTCAAACCCTTGCGGGAGAGAGCTTTGCTGCTCTTTTATGTAGTTTTTAACATCGTCAGCAACTGTAATCGCACTTTGTGGACCAATTCGATATACGTCGATAAATGCAGCTTGCTTACCATTAAAGCGAGTACGTACTGGTGTTTCTTCAAAATCATCTTTTATAGTCGCTATATCACCTAAGCGAATAATAGTGCCATCGGCTTGGTTTTTAACAACAATGCTGGCAAATTCATCTTTACGATATGCTTGCCCTTTAGAGCTTATAAGTACGTCCCCGCCTTCTGTTTTTAAGTTACCAGCAGAAATATCTGAGCTTGAGTTTGAAATAGCACTCGATATTTGTGCCAAGCTTAAATCGTACTGACGAAGAATATCTTGGCTTACTTCAATGGCTATTTCGTAATCACGAACGCCACTTAGCTCTACCTGCGTTACATTAGGTAAACGTAGGATTTGATCGCGTACTGTTTCTGCGTATTCGCGGGTTTCTTTTTCGCCATAGTCACTCGATACGGTAACCGCGATAACTTCACGAATTCGCTCAGCAAGCGCTACTATCGGCTTTTCAGCATCGGCTGGAAAAGTGTTAATTGCGTCTACACGACTTTTTATATCAGCTAAAAGCTCACGAGGGTCGTAACCGCTTTCCACTTCTATTGTCACAGAGCCTGAACCTTCAGAAGAGCGACTAAATATTTGCTTTATGCCCTCTAAATCTTGTACTGCTTCTTCTATTCGTATAGTTACACCTTGCTCTACATCCTCTGGTGTTGAACCACGCAAACTTACATTTACGCTTATCATGTCGGTTTCGAATGAAGGAAATACCTCAAGCGGTATTTTGCTTGATAAGCTAAAAAGTCCCGACAGTAACAGCGTTACTAGCAATAAGTTAGCAGCAACATGGTTTTTGGCAAACCAAGCGATCATGGCTTATCTCCTTGCTTTGCTGCGCGGCGTTTTTTTAGCTCTTCAACACTAATACCCTGCTCTTTTGCTTTTTGCTCAAGCTGCTCTGGCGTCGGGCGCTTTCCTTTACCTTGCCTATTAGCTCCTCGGCTTTTAGGTTGCTCTGTGCTTTGTTCGCCTAAAATACTTACCTGAGTTCCAGAACTCACTTGCCCTAGTGGAGTAATAACCAGTTTATCATTTGGATTTAATCCCGTTTTTATCATCGCTTGTGTCGCATTTTGCCAAGCAAGTGTAATGTCTTTACGCTTAAGTACACCCTCTTCAACAACATAAACATACGTCCCTTGATAAATAGTACTGTTAGGGATTATAAGTGCGTTAGGAACTGTTTTACCGGTAATTTGCGCCTTTATGTATTGCCCTATTTTTATTGGGTACTGGTTATTAGCCGTTGCTTTATATGGGTCGTTAATTTTAGCAACTACGTAAAGCTGTTGTGCACCTTCATCTATAGCACCTTCGGTACGCGCTAGCTGCCCTTGCCACGTTTGCTCACCCACTAAGTCAGAGGTAAATTTAACAATTGAACCTGCTTGATTTTTGGCGCCATCACGATATTGCTCTGGTAAATTTACGAACGGAAGATCTTTATTTTTAATCGGTAAACGAATCTCTACGCTATCGATTGCGTAAATAGTGGCAAGCTGGGTATTGTTAGTAACAACTTGCCCCAAATCAACACTACGGCTAAGTATACGACCCGCATATGGCGCGGTTACTTTAGTGCGCTCTAAATCAAGCATGGCTTTTTCAAGTACTGCTTGAGCAGATAAAACTTCTGCTTCGGCTGCTGCAAGTTGTGGTTCACGCAGTACTAGGCTGCTTGCCTGATTTGAGCCGCCAAGGCGTTTCCAATCAGTAATAGCTTGTTGTCCACGCGCTTTTTCTTCTAATAAGCCTTGCTCTGCCGTTAATAAATTGGCTTGAGCAGATTTAACTTCAGCTTGATGATCTCTATCGTCTAGCTTTAAAAGTACGTCGCCCTTTTCAAAAAAGCCACCTTCTCTAAAGTCATCACTTACTTCAATTATTTGCCCAGATGCCTGAGCAACTAATAAACTTTGTGTACGTGGTTTTACCGTACCGTAGCTATCAATCATCACTTGGTAATTTTGTGGTTTAAGCTCAAGCGCAGCCACACTTATTGATGCTTTAGGAGGTGAGCCAAAGCGTTTAGCCTCTGGCGGATTACCTTTAATAAACATAACAATTAAAATAGTGGCAATAATAACCACCGCTGGAATAATAATTTTTGCTGTTTTAGTTTTCATCATTATTGCTCTTTAGTTCACTTGAGGGCTTTGCAAAATCACCACCAAGGGCAACGTGTAAGTTAATTCTGTTAACTATTAATTGGTTTTTAATGTCGATTAAGGAGCTTTGTGCATCGAAAGACCTGCCTTGTGCGTCAAGCACCGTAGTGTAAGTTACCAAGCCACTTTGATATTGCTCAAACGACAACTGCTCTGCTGCAAGTGCGTTTTCTTGCGCCTCAAGGGTGCTGCTATATTGCGCTTTGAGGGACTGCTGCTGTGAAATCGCATTTTCTACATCACCAAATGCATCGTAAAGCGTTTGCAAATAAAGTTGCTCTTGCTTTTGAGTATTAAGGCGCGCTATTTCTTCATTCGCTTTTAAGCGTCCGCCCTCAAAAAGTGGTGCTGAAATACTACCTAATAACGACCATGCAAGGCTTGATGGAGAAAACAAGTCGCTTACTCTGTCGGTGCTATCACTTAGTGAAGCTGTTAAGTTTAAACTTGGAAAGCGTTGTTTGTGCGCATACGCCAATGAAGCGTCGGTGGCTAAAAGATCATACCAACTTGCTCGCAGCGTAGGTTTACGTGTTATAAGTTCAGAAGGTAAGCCTAGTGGAATATCGGTATTAATAACGGGTAAGTCGCTACTAGCAGTAATGGCACCTTTTGGGTATTCACCCAGTAAACGCTCAAGTACACGTGCCGAAGCCGTTAAGTTCGCCGTTTGAGTGGCAATGCGAGCGCGTTCAGTATTGAGCTCATTACGAGCTAAATATACATCGAGTGCTTCGTTTATACCTTGGCGATAGCCAGACTCGATAATATCTAGGTTTTGCTGTGCGTTAGCTTCTCTGCGTTTAAATAAATCGAGTAATTGTTGTGATGTAACAACATCAAACCAGCCTGTTACCACATCAGCAACGAGTTGCTGTTTAGCTTGCTCAAACCGTGCCTGTTGCGCTAAATAGTTAAGATTAGCTTCGCGCTTTGAATCTGAAAGCTTACCCCATAAATCAACCTCGTAAGTTAAGTTTAAACTAACTGAACTTGCGTTGTCGTAGCTCACTGGGCGGTTGTCTTTACTACGGCTAGTACGCGTTGATAAATCGAGGCTAGGCCAAAGCGCAGCGCCCGATACTATAAGCTGTTGTTTTTGAATTTCTACATCGTAACTAGTTTGTAAAAGCTGTTGGTTGTTTTTAAGTGCTTGTTGTACAAATTTGTTAAGCGTAGGGTTTTGTAGTTGTGTAAGCCATTGCTCTTGTACTTTTAATACCGAGCTTGATGCTTCTTGCTGCCATTGCTGTGGCATATTATTAGGCGCTTGCATGCGCTGCGACGAGTTAAAATCACTCGCACAGCCGCTAAGCAGCATCACACTAATTGCCAATAGGGTTGGCTTGCATTGCCAAATCATAATTAAACCTAAATTACTGCTATTTATGAACGTAATTCAAGCACTTTGGCAACTTTTGCTCAACCTACTTTACATAACATTACATAGCTAGCGATGAACTAACATAATAGCCAGTTATACGGTAAAAATGAGCAAATGATCAGCAATTTTTAATAATAAAAAATTAACTTTTTGTAGTGTGTCTAAGAGATTATACCAATTCGCTTAATTAAGTGGTCTATTTTGAGGTAAGAAAATCGTGTCGATAACAAGGCAAAAATTTCGTTATTTAGTTGCTCTATATCAGAAATTTTTAACGCAGTTAGCGTCAGGTTTAATCACTCAAATTAATTAAGTATTATTGCGGATTGGTATTAGACATATAGAAACAGAAAAGCCCCGCTATAAGCGAGGCTTTTGAATAAATGGTGCCGACTAACTAAGTCGAACGGATAACTTATACAGACTATTGATTACAAGTCAGTTGCTTTGCTCTTAACTATGGGTATTTTTAATTCTCAAGTTGAAAACAAAAAAGCCTCGCTATAAGCGAGGC